>JAFZGF010000072.1 GCA_017555565.1 Oscillospiraceae bacterium | reverse complement strand
GCATCTGGTGCACCGTAGTAGTTGAACAGTTTGTAGTCTGTGCCAAGTTTAGCATTAACTTTGTCCATGTATTTTTCTACTACTGCTGGGAATGCTTCATAGTATGGGTTTGCTGCTTCTTTAGCCTGGAAGAAGATGTCGCCGTTCTGTGCTGTACCGCGCAGAACTGGTCTTTCAGGGTTCAGGGATGTGCGGCGGAATCTTTCAACTGCTTCCCAGTTAACCATGTCAGCCAGGTCTTCGTTTTCCCAAACTTCGATTTTCTGGATTTCGTGTGATGTACGGAAACCGTCGAAGAAGTTCAGAACTGGAACACGACCTTCAATTGTTGCAAGGTGAGCAACTGCACCCAGGTCCATGATTTCCTGCTGGTTTGTTTCAGCAAGCATTGCATAACCTGTCTGACGGCATGAGTAAACGTCAGAGTGATCGCCGAAGATGTTCAGAGCATGTGCAGCAACTGTACGAGCTGAAACGTGGATAACGTTTGGCAGCAGTTCGCCAGCGATTTTGTACATGTTAGGAATCATCAGGAGCAGACCCTGAGATGCTGTGTAAGTTGTTGTGAAAGCACCGGCCTGGAGAGAACCGTGTACTGTACCTGCAGCACCAGCTTCAGACTGCATTTCTACAACTTTAGCTTCTGTGCCGAAGATATTTTTTCTACCGCCTGCTGACCATACGTCTGTCTGTTCAGCCATTGGAGAGGATGGTGTGATAGGGAAAATACCAGCTACTTCTGTGAAAGCATAGCTAACGTGAGCGGCAGCTGTATTACCATCCATGGAAATTCTGTTTCTTGCCATTGGATTTAGTCCTCCTTATATTAGGGCATAGTTATGCCTTTTTTACAACTAACATTTTACCACTAATCTCAAAATATGTAAAGAAAATCAACTTAAATTTACCATAAAAAGAAAAAATTCGTCATATTCAATATCTTTTTACTTATTGAAAGACAATACAGTTGACCTTTTTTGGTTGAAAAATCATATAGTTGAATCAGATTTTAACAATCATGTTACAACAGTGTTATTGCAAACAAAAAACCTGTTTGTTATTCCCCTTTCGCCAGCAGCCCAAAAGCACAAAAAACACCGCCCCGATTGGAGCGGTGTTTAATTCAGTTATAAAACAGTCAAATAACGTTAAAATTATTTAGCGTTTGTTTCTGCTTCTACGAGAGCGTCGAGGTAAGCACCAACTGTGATTGTTACAGAAGCTTTGAGGTCTTCAACTGCTGGAACAGCTGTGTGTGAGCCGTCGCCGCGGTCAAATGTTTCCATAGCTGCAACATCAGCAACTGTTTTACCTACCATCCATTCGCCCAGAGCTTTAACCTGTTCGAAGTATTCTTTGCCGATACCGGATACGCCTACCATACCGTAGTCGCCTTCTTTTTCAACTTTTGTTCTTGTATCAACATTTGTGTCGATAACGCCTGTTGCATCGAATGCTGCTTTGTTCTGTGCAACGTCGATTTTTGCCCACAGGATTTTGCCTTCAGCGTCAAGAGCTACACCAACCATGTTTGTGTCAACCTGAACTGAACCTTTTTTGTCAGCTGTAGCAGCTGTGCCTTTTACAGAAATGTTCTGGCCGATACCTGCTTTAGCAAGGCCTTCTACTTCAACTGCTGAATCAACAGCTTTTTTGAATGCTGCCAGGTAGTCTGTTACTGTGATTGTGCAAGAAGCTGCCAGATCGCCAACTGGTGTGTTTGCGTGTGCAGCTGAGTTTTCGCCCAGTTCCATACCCAGAACTTCGTCAACTGTTTTGCCTACCATCCAGTCTTCCATAGCGTTAACCTGTTCGAACAGTTCTTTACCGATTGAAGAAGCGCCTGCCATGTTGTAGTCGCCTTCTTTTTCGATTTTTGTTCTTGTGTCAACTGCTGCAGCGTCGCCTGTTGTACCGTCTGTGTTAACAGCCAGAGCCTGCTGTGCAACGTCGAAAGAAACTGAAACAACTTTGCCTTCTGCATCAAGAGCAACAACTGCCATTGTTGTGTTCATCTGAACCTGACCTGCTTTATCAGCTGTAGCATCTCTCAGAGATGGTGAAACAACAGCGCCCATACCAACTTTGAATTTAGCTGGTGCTGCTGGTTCGCCGCCGCAAGCAACGAGGGACAGAGCCATAACAACTGACAGAGCAAGAGCAATTACTTTTTTCATGATAATTTTCCTCCATCATAAATGATTTGATTATTTTACATATCTACATATGTATGCATAATAGTTTTATCATATTTGCATATATTGGTCAAGTAAAAAAATATTACATTTCTATAACAATCGATATGTTTTTAGTTTTATCGATTAAGATTGCAGTTTTATTGTCATTTTTAACTTGTTATATGGATAATTGTTATTTATCATTGTTTTTGCAATAAATAAATAGTATAATAAATCTACTGATTATTATTAATATTATGGAGGTATGCTATGGCTATTCTCGTTACTGGCGGTGCCGGTTATATTGGTTCCCACACAGTTGTTGAACTGCTGGCTGGCGGATATGACGTTATTATTGCAGATAACTTTTACAATTCATCACCAAAGGTGCTGGACAGACTGAAAACCATCACCGGTGTGGATGTTCCATTTGTTGAATGCGATGTTTGCGATAAAGTTCAGGTGGAAGAACTGTTTGCTTCCCACCCTGAAATCGATGCAGTTATTCACTTTGCAGCATACAAAGCTGTAGGCGAAAGTGTTGAAAAACCACTGGATTACTACGAAAACAACATCGGTGGCGCTATGACAATTCTGCAGGCAATGAAAAGACACAATGTGAAAAACTTTGTATTCTCATCTTCTGCTACTGTATACGGCGACCCTGAAACAGTGCCTTGCACAGAAGAATCCCCTGCCAACGGCGCTACAAACCCATACGGCTGGACAAAAGTAATGCAGGAACAGATTCTCCGTGACCTGTGCCATTCTGACAAAGATATGAACGTGGCTATCCTCCGTTACTTCAACCCTATCGGTGCGCACCCATCCGGTCTTATCGGCGAAGATCCTAACGGTATTCCAAACAATCTGCTGCCATACATCGCACAGGCTGCCATCGGCAAATATCCATCAGTTCGCGTTTTCGGTACAGACTATCCAACTCCTGACGGCACTGGTGTGCGTGACTATATCCACGTAGTTGACCTGGCAAAGGGCCATGTGGCTGCAGTTAAAAAACTGTTTACAAAATCCGGTCTGGTTACTTACAACCTGGGCACCGGTAACGGCTACAGCGTTCTGCAGGTAATCAAAGCATATGAAAAAGCTATTGGCAGAGAACTGGAAAAGAACTACCTGCCACGCCGTGCAGGCGATATCGCTGAAAACTATGCTGACCCAAGAAAAGCAAAAGAAGAACTGGGTTGGGAAGCTGAGTATACAATAGATGATATGTGTGCTCATTCCTGGAACTGGCAGAGCAACAATCCAAACGGTTACAAGGAGTAAAAAATGAACAAACCTGTTCTTGTTGTTATGGCCGCAGGTATGGGCAGCCGCTACGGCGGGCTGAAACAGATTGATCCTGTAGGCCCAAACGGTGAAATTATTATAGATTATTCCCTTTATGATGCTAAAAAAGCAGGATTTGAAACTGTAATTTTCATTATCAAAAAGGAAATTGAAAAAGATTTCAAAGAATCTATCGGTCAGCGAATTCCTGAAGGAATGAAAGCTGTTTATGTGTTCCAGAACATCAACGACCTGCCTGAAGGCTACAGCGTGCCTGCAGAAAGAATCAAGCCTTGGGGTACTGCCCACGCAGTATGTGCCGCAAGAGAAGTTATAGATTCTCCTTTTGCAGTAATCAATGCCGACGACTACTACGGCAGCGATGCATTCAAGGTGGTTTATGACTACCTGGCCAACTCCAAAGGCGGCGATGTATATGATTTTGCAATGGTGGCATATGAGCTGGAAAACACACTGACAGAAAACGGCTATGTTTCCCGCGGTGTCTGTCTGACAGACGCAAACGACACCCTGGTAAGTGTTACAGAGCACACCCACATTGAAAAAGATGATGTATGGGGCGCAAAATTCACTGAAGATGACGGCAAAACCTGGAATCCGCTGAACCCGGATACACTGGTTTCAATGAACCTGTGGGGCTTTACCGCAGACTTTGTAAAAGAAGCCTGGAACGGTTTTGGTGAATTTCTTGACAATGCAGTTGTAACAAATCCGCTGAAAGGCGAATACTACCTGCCAAGCGTAGTATCAAAGCTGATTGATGGCGGCAAAGCTACTGTAAAAGTTCTCCATTCCGCCGACAAATGGTATGGTGTAACTTATAAGGAAGACAAACCAAAGGTAGTTGCTGCGCTTAAACGCCTGCACGAATCCGGCGTTTACCCTGACAATATGTGGAAATAAACAATTTACCCGGAGAATAATTCTCCGGGTATTTTTATTTTGAATTCTTTCCCAATCCGCCAACTGTACAACAAATGCCGTTTTGTGGTATACTTACTGGGAACTACAGAATTGGAGATTTATATGATTAAATTAATTGCCAGCGACCTGGACGGGTCACTGCTCAACGATAACAAACAGCCACCAGCCGACCTTGATAATGTGCTGAACTCACTTAAAGACAGAGGTATAACCTTTGCCGCTGTTACAGGCAGAAATTTTGACGCTACAATACCAGCCTTGGGAGAAAGAGCCAAAAATATGATTTGTATCTGCAACAACGGTGCTAATATATATGAATATGGTATAAACACCATAAATCACCCTTTGACAAAGGAACAGGTACATCGCACCCTGGACGCAATAAAGGATATGGACAACACCATTCCACTTGTATTTACACTTGACCGCTGTTATGCAGTACCAGGTCCTGCAGGGTTTATGGAATGGGCCAAGGCCCCATATTCACCATTGGACTGGTTTGAAGATTACAACGGATTATACACCATTGAAGACGATGTATACAAAATATCCGTTTATGACGGCAGCGGTGATATAGAAAATTATTCCTACCCTGTTATCCACAAGGAAATGCAGAGAGATACCGCGGTTTATGTAAGCGGCGAAATATGGGTGGATATAGTAAATATAAACGCCAGCAAAGGCACAGGGCTGAAATGGCTGCAGGAAAAACTGGGTGTTTCAAAAGAAGAAACAATGGCATTCGGTGATTACAACAATGACGAAAGCCTGCTGGCTCAGGCGGGATACCCTTTTGTGATGGAAAATGGCCTTCAGCGGCTGAAAGAAAAATATGCCCTGCGTGCTGACGACAACAACAGTGGCGGTGTGACCAAAGCAATAAAAGAATATGTGCTGAATAATATAAAGCAGTTATAGAAAAGGCGGGGGTACCCGTCTTTTTTATTGTAAACTTTTGTCTGGTCACATATTTTATTTTCAAAGGTAAAAAATAACAGTTCTGTCACATAAGACATTATTCGTTGATATGTTTAAAAAAGCTGTGCTACTATCATAATGAACTAACACACTTTACGGGAGTACAGTTATGAAACTTTTAAAAATACTTTTTGCAGTTATGATATGCGGGATTTTTCTTACTGCCTGCAGTGACGACGCACTACCGCCCCCGGAAAATGCGCCCGAGGGGTTGACCACTGAAGAAAGAAAAGACATATTCGCCTCATATTTCAATCACAATATCAGTTGTGTTTACGGGAAATATACAGACGAAAACACTATTACAAAAGCTGATGGCAGTATATTTGTGTATCAGCCTATGTGCCAGGAAGATTTTTCTTCGTACAGCCACCCTATGACCGGCAGCCTCAGCCATTTTACATCTCCCCAAAAAGGTGATGAAATAATTGTTTTCTATATAAAAGGTGACGACGGTATAAACTATGCCAAAACCACAGGCCCTGTAAACACCGCCGGAGAATTTGAAAAAACAAAAGAACACTACAAAAATATGCAGGCAGTAATAAGAGAAAACCTGGACAGAATTGACAATCCCCAGGTTCTGACATTGGATGAAGCTATGGCAGTATTCTGGAAAGAATCCGGTTTGGACAAAAAACAGTTCCTGCTGAAAACCGGCAGTCACGGTGATGTTTATTATCAGCACAAAACCAATGGCCACACAGTTATGGCGACGGTAAATATGCTGTGCACCCGGCCATCCAAATCAGAAATCGTATCTATAGTGGATTCGCCCCAACTGTACAGCTTTATTGTTATGCAGAATCAGCACACAGAACCCCTGCCTTTTTATATCATAAATATTGACGGGACTGTAAAAACAGCAGAAAATATATACGGAATAGTTAAAGAGCAATAAGGAATTTTATTATAAAAGCCATCGGCACAATATGCCGATGGCTTTGGGTTATTCTGTTATATCCTTTTTTACCACTCGGTAGGCCGGAGCATAATGGCTGTGATAAATTTCTGTGTGGGATGTGGGGCGTATACCGCCTGCAAGATATTCTTTCACAGCTGTGTTTGCCTGTTCCGCATCAAAGGGAAGCAGGTTTTCTGATGCCATAGCTACCATCAAATCAAGTTTTGCCATAAAACCGCTGTTGCTGCCTGTTTTTTCATTGGCGGCCGTAACAAAAAGATGGTTGATTTTTTCAAGCTCAGACTCATCAATCCCCTTTATGCACAGACGGATATATCCGCCACCTATATCCTGGGGTTGTTCAGCTGGCAGATTTTTCACTTGTTCCCATTCGTCATAAAGACGCTTGCGTGCGTAGTCAGCGTTCGGGATAAGATGGCCTGGGCCGAACTCACTTTGGAAAATCAGTTTTATATAATCCTGGGGTTGTGAAAAGGGATGAAGTTTTGCTTCTGCAAGTATGGCGTTTTTCATAATATACCTCTTTTGTGTACTGCTAATATTTTAAGACATCATATCAATAATTTCAACTTAAAACATTAATTTGTTTATTGTATGCATAACAATGTTGTGCTAAAATTTAATCAAATAATATGTCGAGGAAAACATTATGCAGGAATATATTACAAAGAAAGAATTGCTGGAACAGATGAACATATCCTACGGTCAGCTTTACCGCTGGAAAAGGCTGGGGCTGATACCAGAAAGCTGGTTTATCAAAAAGCCGTCTTCCACAGGCCAGGAAACCATTCTGCCAAGAAAGAAAATAATCAAAAGAATACAGGATATTCAGGCACAGATGGAGAAGTATTCTCTTGAACAGCTGGTGAAAAAATATGCTTTCAGCATAAACGGCGATGTGATTGAATTTGAAAATCTGTACAAATCAAAGCACTTGCAGACAGAATATGTGAATGCTGTGGGCAATTATTTCAAAAAGCCCGGATATACCGCCACAGAATATATGATGATTATCTGCTGTGCTGATGTGGCGAAAAAAGAAAGATTTACCACAAGGCAGTATGTTGACCTGCTGAGATATGCCCTGCCAGTTGCGCAGAAATGTGACCGACTGGAAAAAAGATGTGTAATCTTTGCCGCCGGCGGTGACTATCACATAATACTTATCGACAATACTGCAGGTATTGCCTTTGATATGGGGTTGCGTACCATGGGCGATTACAACTTTGAATCAATGTGGGATAAACTGAAGGAAGAAATGTAAAAATCAAAACCACCAGCCAAGCTGTTGGTATGCACAAGCCCTAGAAGGGCATATTACCTGCTCACCTCTTAAGAGGCACTGACAGTCTGTCTGTTGCATTACACGCACTACAACCACTAAAGTGGTAATATGTCATTCTGAGCGAGTGTAACGAGTCGAAGAATCTTTGCTCTACAGCTTTCTGTAGAGCAATTATTTTTATGTTTCTTTAATTGCAAAGATTC
>JAFZGF010000071.1 GCA_017555565.1 Oscillospiraceae bacterium | reverse complement strand
TTATTTGTAAATTCATCCACACGGATTGGTTCGGTTTCGATGCCCATATCGTTGAGCCATTTTACCACAGGCTCGATTTCTTCTACGTGGAATGCCAGATGGCGCAGACCATTGGCTTCCGGATTGGTTGGGCGTGGCGGACGACCTTCGATACCGAAGATTTCCAGCTCACAGTCACCCAGTTTCAAATCCAGCTTCCAGTCATTTCTCGCAGGGCGGAAGTTTTCTCTTATAACTTCAAAGCCCAGTTTATCCACATAAAATTCCCTTGATTTTTTATAATCAGAAACAATTATTGCAATGTGGTGTATCTTGTTCAGCATCATATTCATATCTCCAAATATTTTTATTTCAGTATAGCATAAAAAACGGACTGCGGTAAAGCAGTCCGTTTTGTTTATATCAGATTATTTTTCTTTTTTGAAAGGAACTTTGTCTCTTGCAAAGTATTTGTCCAGCTGTTTCTTCATATCATCTGGCATACCTGGGTCAACTGGCAGTCTTACTGCGTTTGCAGCACGGCTGATAAAGCCGATTGCCCATTCACCGTCTTTAACCAGCTGTTCAGCTGACAGAGGGAACATCAGGTCCATTCTTGTGTGGATGTCTGCTGTTCTGCTGCCGCGGGACAGACCAAGGGAAGGCACGCCTTTGTCAGCAAATGGGGAAGAGTCAGAAGAATGAACACCGTGTCTGATAGCAACGCTCTTACCGATTTCTCTGTTGTACTGTTCAGCAAATGCTTTCAGGTTTTCGCCACCTGTTACAAATACGCTGTTAGGGCCAAGAACTGTACCGCACATATCAAAGTTGAAGCACATTTTGATTTCGTTTGCAACAAGGTCAGGATGCTGCTCTACATATGCTTTAGAACCGAACAGGCCCTGTTCTTCACTGCCGCACCATACAAAACGCAGAGTACGTTTTGGTGGGTTTTTAAGGAAGTGCTGGTAGATGTACATAATTGTAGCAGAACCTGTAGCATTATCCCAGGAACCTGTACCGATTCTTACGCTGTCATAGTGAGCTGTGATAACGATAGATTCACCGTTATCTTCTGTACCTTTGATAGTGGCAACAACGTTGTGGGATTTGTTCATTTTTTCTTTTTCTCTCAGTTCAAGGTGCAGAACTTCAGCGTGGTTTCTAACCAGTTCAGTTGCATCTTTTGCCCAGATCATAAAGCCAGGAATTTTGCCGTTTTCTGCAAAATGTGCACGCAGGTTTCTTTCCAGGAAGTCCCAGTTTTCGCTATCCTGGTACCATTTGCCCTGCAGAACGATAAATGCTGCAGCATTTTTCTGGCAAAGCAGTTTGTATGCATCATAGTTGAATTCGTTGATCATAACAACTGTGTCAGACAGATCGTCGATACCGTAGTAATCCTGTTCTTCGCCGTTCTGTGCATACATAAATTTCAGGTCCACGCCACCTTCTGGCAGCTGTCCGGACAGGCCATATGGAACTGTTTCGATTTCCATTTCATATGGTGCAACAACTTTCATACTGCATTTTTCCAGTTCGAATGCAGGAATTTCAAATTCTTCCAGTGTGCTTTCGCCGCCAAATTTTTCGATTTCAGCCTGAAGCAGTTTGGCTGTCTGCAGTTCTTCGTCAGTGCCGCCCCATCTTACATAGCTCATACGCTGTACTAAATCATACTGATATGTATTCATAATATCTTTCCTCCTCTATATGAAATACGTTTTTAAAGATATTTACATAATATCATATTCTGCCATACAAATACAAGTGTTTTTGTGTTTTTTTTAACAATGTGTGCTAAATATAAAGTTAGCTGTTATGTAGTGATAGAGATAGAGAAGATAAACTCAATAAACGATAAGTTTCTCCCTCCGTCACTTCGTGACACCTCAGACCCTGAAAAGTTATCGGCGCGTACGGCGACGGGCTGAAGCCCCTCTTGTCCGCTTGTAACTTTCCCTTCCTCCGCCTTCCTTCCTCCGCCACCGGCGGCGGTCGGCTCCGTCACCCGTCAGAGGGATGTGACTGATGATTAATTTGTGAAAATTGTATGGGACTATTGACAATATCGAACATCGATATTATACTGAAAATAGAAATAACGATATTCGATATTAACTGAAAAGGTGATAAAATGCCAAGAGAAAAGTTTCAGACTCTGACCGAACAGATGTTTTATATACTTATGTGTTTGCAAACAGAATGTTGCGGTATAGATATAATGGAAATGGTAAAAAAGATGACAGACGGTCGTGTAAATGTAGGCCCTGGTACGCTATATAATCTGTTGGAGCAATTCACAGCCGAAGGTCTGACAAAGGAAACCAAAATCATAGGACGTAAACGCAGTTATATCCTTACTGAAAAAGGCAAACAAACCTTGGAAAAAGAATATAATCGTCTCTTGCAACTGACTACAGATTATATGAAATTTATGAAAGGGGAATAGCTATGTTTGATACCAGGATATCTTTCAGATTTTTTGCTGATTATGACTGCAGCGGCATAATAGAGTATCTGAACAAGATGGCCACAAAAGGATGGATTTTAAAATCCAAAAGCGGAATAGCCTATAAATTTATAAAAACAGACAAAAAGTTTTTCAAATATGATATAACATTTTTTGCCGATGCCAACAAGGACAATGACTGGCAACCGTACAAAAGTGATGTATATCTTGAAATACGGCAGTCTGCAGGTTGGCACTTGCTGACTAATGACAGAAAAATGATGATTTTCATTACGGAAAATCCAGATGCGACGCCATTGGAAACAGATGCTGTTTCTATGGTAGAGGTGGTTCATCATACTATGATACACAGCTACCTGCCACAAAAATCATTTTTAGTGGTTCTATGGCTATGGCAAAGGTCATTTTTTGATATCAGCCTTTTTAATATAGTGATTATAAGTTTTTATATGATTACAGCTATAGAAATTATATGGTATATAAAATGGTATATTAAAGCCAAAAAGCTGGCCCAGGAATATGATGTTATCCATAAAACAAAAACCCCATGGATTGTAATGTATGTTCAGCCCATATTATCTGTTATATTGCTGATGTGGCTGGTTATTGAAATGGAGATAATCGGTGTAGGATTAATTGCATTTATGGCATACCACATTTTGAAAGAAGAATAATTCAGAGATAAATAAGCAGAGGAAAAGGAGGTATAACTATGAAAAACACAAAACGCCAGTTTAAAATGTTTTCATTCTTTGACTTTGACGGAATAACCGCCCATATGGAAAAGATGGCAGCTGATGGCTGGATGCTGGAACAGTCCACCAACAGATATTGGATTTATAGACGTACAGAGCCTAAAAAGCTGAAATTTGCCGTTACATATTTCCCACAGGCATCAGAGTTTGACCCGCACCCTACAGAAGAACTGCAGGCTTTCAACGAATTCTGTCAGTCAGCAGGGTGGAAACCTGCGGCATCAATGGCACAGATGCAGATTTTCTACAACGAAAACGAAGATCCAATCCCAATCGAAACAGACCCTATGGTGCAGATAGACACTATACACAAAGCGATGAAAAAGAATTTTATCCCATCTTCACTGCTGATGATAGTCGTGTCATTGATGATTTTATGTATGAATGTAGCAAAATTCATCACTTCGCCGGTCAGTGTATTGTCTTCGCATTCTGATTTCTTTATATCTTTTTCATATATAATGCTGTTTCTGATTTCTGCCGTGGAGCTGGGGCAGTATTATATATGGCGCAAAAAGGCAATACAGCTGGCAGAAGAAGGGTTGTCTATACCATCTGGCAAAACTGCAAAACTGTTTCAGACGGTAGTGCTAGCAGTTATGCTGATTATGTTGGTGATATATGCAGTTATGTCATTGGGCATTATTTCACCTTGGTTGCTGATAACAATATTTGTGATATTTGGTGGCAGCGGTGTAGCGGCATTTTATCTTAAAGAATTTTTAAGAAAGAAAAATGTATCCCGACATCTGAATATGGCACTTACTTTCGGCACAATAATTGCTGTTACGATTTTTATGGTGTTTATTCTGGTATGGGCGGCGGTAAATTACGACCTGCCAACCAGCCCAAAAGACTCAAAGCCGGTAGGCAGTTATACCACACCGCAAGGATTCGAATTTGATATTTACGATGATGAAGTGCCACTGCGTATAGAAGACTTTATGCAGACAGATTACACCGATTATTCAGTACGCAACAGAGCGTCAGGTTCAATTATGCTGTCTGTGACCGAAGTTCACCAGGATGCCACTGTAAACCGACAGGGTGTATCTGAACTGATATATGAAATAACAGAAGTTAAATTCAACCCTGTTTATGATATGTGTTTTGACGATATTTTTTACAACATAGACGACAGTAAAGACAAAAACATACCGGAAGAATATAAAGCAAAGCTGGTAGAGCAGACAGATTCAGCCTGGAAAGCTGACAAAGTGTACAGAGTATTTTATGAAAATGAATACCAGAACAAATGGCTTGTCTGCTGGGACAATAAAATTGTAGAAATGCGTTTTTACAACTGTGGTGAACTGACTGACAGTCAGAAAGCTGTTATAGGCGAAAAAATGATGAATTTCTAAAGGAGAGCAGTATGTTTGATGATAGAAAATGGGATATTCCAATACCTATATTACTGTTGCTTATAGTGCCGGTTATGGTGGTTATGGTGAATTTCTTTCCGGAAAAAATAGGCCTACCTTCAGGTGAGGTGCTTGAACTCACTCCGCAGGACGATTTCATACCATATGAAAAATATTTTGCTCTTACCCTGGAAGATTTTTATGATAATCTTAAAGAGGGAAACTATTACACATACGAATACAAAACGGCAAAAGGGCTGTATAACTGCTCAACAACTACTCAATCAAACGTAGGTGGTGCGCAGTTGAGATGCCAGCTTGTTTTTCCGCGGGAAGACAAATATGACGAGGTTTTACAAATTGTATTTGAAAGTCTGGACCTATCTGATGCAAAAATATACGGTGAAAAGGTTATAGAAAAATATCCGGAGTTTGAACATAATCTTATAGAAATTGATGCATCCGAATGGGGTGCAGATAAGGCGTATCATAGCAAAGACGGCTATGACCAATGGGAAAAACTGTATGTGCTGTGCTATCCAAATGTAATAGCCAAGGTTACTTTTCCACAGGAAAGAGTAATAGAACGGCACAGGCAGGCTGTAGGTAAAATACTTGCCCAAGCAGAGTATGTACCTTGGGAAAAATAAAATAAAAACCTCCCGAAAGGGAGGTTTTTATCTATTTTACAGTTGTATATTTCAGATTTATGATACTTGTAAACGGGTCTATATAAATATTGTGGAAATAATCTCTATAGTAAAAAACAGTCTTTTCACTACCCATAGGTATTATCATAGCTTTCTCGTTTACAATATTTGCCGCTTTTTTAATGTCAGCCAGGGCGTTTGCCTGGTTTGTGTTGGCTTTGGCCGATGCGGTATAGTTTGCCACGTCTGTATCAAAGGTAGTAAAGCTGTCCAGAATACCATACACAGTATCATTTTCAGGACTTACCGGCAGAAAAGCCATATCAAATTCACCTTTGGCAATTCGCTCTTTGATCTGTGAAACCGGCAGGTATTCAATAGTAAAAAACTGCCCCAGATTTTTCTGCCACAGCTGATTTATATTTTCAAAAATCAGTGTGTAAATGCTGTCGCTTGGCATCAGTATACTGCAGGCATCCATCTTTGTTTTACCCAGCTGTGCCAGACCGCTGTTCATCATTTCTTTTGGGTTTACACTGATATATGCAGGTACAGATGGGGTGTAAAGCTTAGTGATATATTCACCTGCCAATGTAATTGTTCCAGGGAAAATAGATGTGTGTACAGCTACTGCATTTTTATTTGCACCGCTGTTTTCAAAACCGTAGGCATACCAGCCAAGGGCCTTTCTTATGTTTTCATTGGCAAACATTGTCTTGTTCATATTGAAAACCAGACTGATGTTCGCACTTTCATACTCCATTGTCTGGGTATCTTCATAAGATACATCCTGTGTAGAGTATGTAAAGAACCCGCTTATTTCATCTGCAAGATATTTTTCTGCCTGGCTGCCTGCATCAACCTGCACCAGTCTGATACGGCTCAGTTTATCGCCATCATCTTCTCTTGTGCTTACAATTGTGGCGTTACCATTTTCTGTATCAAGGTAGTTCAGCTTGAATGGCCCGTTGCACAGCATATTTTCTACACTCAGCCCATAGGCCCCACCGCAGGTGTTAAAAAATTTTACACTGCAAGGGTAGGCGGCAGGCATACACAGTTTTTCGGTAAAGTTGAAATCAGCCTTTTTCAGCTTAATTACCAGGCTGTAGTCACCGGTAGCAACTGCACTTTCCACATTGAAAAAATCATCATAATATGGTGAATGTGTTTTGGGGTCGAGTATACGGTTTATAGCAAAGACAAAATCTTCGGCCTTTACTTCCATACCTTCAAAAACATCCCTGCGCTCTTTGTCGCCCTTGTAATGATAAAGGTTGCCCTGTTTTATTGTAATTGTGTATGTTCTGCCGTCTGCGGATATTTCACAGTTTTCGGCAATGTTTTTTACTATCTGTCCATCGCGCTTTTCAAACAACCCGTCAAAAACATTTGTCAGTACCATAATAGCCCGGCTGTCATTGGTTATCTGTGGGTCAAAGTTTGACGGCATTTTTTCTACAGCAACTGTAAATGTGGAAATACCACCTGCTGAAGAACAGCCTGTAACAATTGCGCACAGGCATAAGGTATATATAAATGTAAATAATTTTTTCAAAATACTCACCTTTTAAACATATTTTTACATCAAATATTCTATCATAAATATATATTGGTTAAAATAGAAAAATAGCACACAAAATATAACAAAATTGTAATATTACAAAAAATACAGGGTACAAACTTGTACCCTGTATATATTTATTCGTAATAGTGAAGTACATAGCCTTCCATTTTCCAGCTTTCAATTGAAACATCCTGCTTTGTCAGATTTCCATCGGCGTCATAGCTGTAGTTATGTGTTATCATTACTTCGCCATTGCACTTGTATTCCCATTTTTCAATATCACCATTGTCATTGTAAAATGTTGTGTATACAAATGTCCAGCCGTCCCATTCTTCTGTCTGAACCATAGTGTTGTCAGTGTAGCTGTAGGTCTGCCACAAAGTCTCATCGTCACCGTTGAAACTGTAGCTTTCAGAAATTTTTCCGTCAGCGCCATACACATATTTTGTGCCGTAGCTTTCGTCATCGCTGAATGTTTCTTTAACCAGCTTTCCGTCTTCGTAGATGTATTTTTTCACAGTTGGGTAGTCAGAATAGCTGTAACTTTTTGTCAGTGTAAGCATGTTACCGTTATCATCGTATGTATAGGCATCTGCTTCACTGCCTTCACCAAAACCGTAGTTCCAGCTGGTCGTGTTGGAAATTATTCTGCCATCTGCATCATATTCATATGAAATATCTGCCAGAATAGTACCGTTTTCATCATACAGTTCACTGCGTACAGGCTGTTTTTTAATTTTTTCAACAACGTTATCACTGCCGCCCTCTGTAGTGCCAGAACTGCCGCAGGCAACCAATGACAGCATAAGCACAGCAGAAATCAATATAGATATAAATCTTTTCATAATATTCACCATCTTTGTTTTAATTTAGTTCAGTATATCACTTCTGCAAAATAAAGTCTATTGTGATATTGATATTTTATTGCGGAAATAGTATCATATTAAAAATAAAAACAGATAACAAGAGAGCTATCAGTTACAGAATTATGGATAAAATATTTATACGCAGTCTTCTTCCAGGGGATGAATGGTCGTTTTTCAGACTTTACACTGATATGGAACTATGCCTTTCCAGCGGTTCCACACCGGTATATTCTATAGAAGATGCCAAAAGAAAATTGAATAAACTTATGGAAACCGGCGAAAGTTTTGCCATAGTACACACCGAGACTATGAAGATCATCGGTGTGATTTCTGTGCGCAAGGATATACACAGATTCAACAATAAAGCCTATATGCTGGGTTATGTATTGGACAAAGACTATCGCGGCAAAGGTCTGATGCCGCGGGCTGTCAGATATATGATGAAATATCTGTTTATGAATATGGGGGCAGATATTGTAACTGCTGCTCATTTTCCAGGCAATAATGCTTCAAAGCGAGTGCTTGAAAAATGCGGCTTTGTATATGAAGGCACTCTTCGCCGAGAGTATACACGTTTTGACGGACAGATACTGGATAGTTGTATGTACTCCATCACTTTTGAAGAATATCAGCAACTGATTAAAACTGTTGACAATAAAAATTCAAAGTAGTATAATAAATAAGCTATAAGCAAGCCGGTATGATGGAATTGGCAGACGTGCTGGACTCAAAATCCTGTGGTAGTGATACCGTGTCGGTTCGACCCCGACTACCGGCACCATCAAATAACCCCGTAAACTGAAATGTTTACGGGGTTATTTTTTATATTTATTTTGCATTTTTTATACATATATAGTAGAATAATATATTATGTAATTTTAATTATTTGAAGGACTACAGAAATGATAAATAAACAATATAAATGGGGATATGCAGTTGTTATTGCACTGTGCATTGCCGCTATGGCAGTCGGTGCAAAATATGACTGGATGATTACCGATACACTTTATAACCCACAGAATCCCTTTGGTCTGTTTTTTGAAGCAGTTTCCTGGATACCGATTTATGCGTTTATTCCGGTACTGGGAGCCTGCAATATGGTGAGAAGCAGAAACAATATGTCCACTTTTGCAATTGGCGCAGTACTGCTTATTTCTTCCTGCTGTATATTTGCATATATGGTTTGCGACCATTACGTTGACCGCGGTGTTATGCGCAGGGCCAATCCTTATCTGTGCGGTATCTTTGGCGGTATTGTGGCGGCGGCACTGTTCCTTGTAGTGCGCGGCATAAAACGCTCCATTATCAGAAAAATGCAGGCAGTATGCGCATTTGGCTTTGCTTATATGTTCAGCTATCTTGGTGTTATCTTTGTACTGAAAGTTGTTTTCGGCCGTGACAGATACGAAGATATAATCACAGGCGGTGAATATCTTTTTGCCGAATGGTTCAAACCAGAGTTCTTCTCATCTGGATCCAGTTTTCCATCAGGGCATACAGCAGCGGCAATGGGCATTGTAATTCTTCTGTTGCTGCCTTTTATCTTCAAAACATTTAAAAACTTTAAACTGCCATTGTTTGTCGTATGTTATGTCTATGCAGCTCTCACAGCTTTCAGCCGTCTGATTATGGGCAGACATTTCATCAGCGACACAGCAGCGGCAATACTGATTATGACATTGGTATTTATATTCCTTACACCTAAATTTGAAAAAATTTATAAACGCGAACTGCTTAAGGAGTAATTTTATGAAAATTCTTGTAACTGGCTTTGACCCATTTGGCGGCGATACTGTAAATCCTGCCCTTGAACTTATAAAACAGCTGCCATCAGAAATTGACGGTTGCCAGATTGTCACTCTGGAAGTGCCTACAGTTTTTCACAAATCAATTGAGACTATCCGTGCGGCAATTGAACTGCATCACCCTGATGCTGTGCTTTCAATCGGCCAGGCAGGCGGCAGACCTGATATGACAGTTGAACGCGTTGGCATAAATTGTGACGATGCACGCATTCCGGACAATGAGGGAAACTCACCGGTAGACCGAAAAATTTTTGAAGACGGTGATGATGCCTATCTTCTTACCCTTCCTATAAAAGCGATGGTAAAATCAATGCAGCAGGCGGGCGTGCCAGCATCTGTTTCCAATACAGCAGGCACTTTTGTCTGCAACCACGTTGCCTATGGCGTAGCTTATCTTGCAAAGAAATATTATCCCGACCTTAAAACAGGTTTTATGCATATTCCTTATCTGCCTTACCAGGCGGCTGACAAACGCGGTGTTCCAAGTATGTCACTTGAAACGCTGAAAGCAGGCACAGTTGCCGCACTTAAAGCAATTATCCACAACGAAAAAGATATAGCTATGTCTTATGGAGCGGAGCATTAGCATGGAGTACACACTTAAAAAGCTGTCTATGGATGACCTTGACCAGATAAAATCATTTTTCACAGATATTTTTACAAAAGAACCGTGGAATGACGACTGGAGCGATGAAAATCAGCTGGACGCATATCTTACAGAACGCTGTGGCGCTTTTAACTCCCTTACATTTGGTTATTTTTATAATGACGAAATGATAGGTATGTCAGCAGGCCGTATTATTCACTGGTGCACAGGTACAGAATATTGCATAGACGAACTTGGTATCCGCACTGATATGCAGGGCAGGGGAGTAGGCACTGCCTTTATGAAAGATATGGAAAAACAGATTTTTGCTGATGGTATGGTGCAGATTTATCTGCATACCGAAAGGGATGTGCCAGCCTATAATTTCTACAAAAAACTTGGTTTTGAAGAATTGGAAGACGAAGTAGCCTTTGCAAAATATATAGAGTAAAAAAATAAACCGACCTTAAATGGCCGGTTTTGTTTTTTATTTACTTAAATCAACTGAAATTATATGTCTTGTTGGGAAAAATTCATACAGGTGCAGTTTTTCCACTTTTCCTGCAAAAGCCGAAAATTCGCCCATTACTACAGGCAATGCCTGATATACAACATCTGGTTTGTCTATAATCATTGTGGTGTGGGCTGCCCAGTTGTAGCTGTCACCAAATTTTTCTTTCAGATTCAGCAGCTGGTGGTTTGCATCCGGTGCAACAAACAGCACAGCACCGCCGCCAAACATACCCACGTGGTTGAATGTCACATCAAATGCTTTTTCTTCTGCTGACAGCTTTTTCAGGTATTCAACCAGTTCTTCTTCCTTTTCACAAGGGAAAGACCCCAGTGTTGTATGCATAGGTATATTTTTCGTCTGTGTGCCAACAAATCCACTTTCATACAGTTTGTTCTGAATACCGGCCAGATATTTTTCTGTGTTGTCGTCATATCCTGCCAATACATAAAGTGCTTTAGCCATAATATACCTCCATAATTTAACTTACTTCAATTGTAGCACACATAAACAAAAATGCAAATAAAAACAGGGCAGAATTATCTGCCCTGGGATTTTGTTTATTACAGATTTTTTACATTAAGTGCACGGATAGCGTTAAGAACAGCCAGTACCATTACACCTACGTCAGAGAAAATAGCCAGCCACATATTGGCAATACCTACTGCACCAAGAATAAGGCACAGCACTTTTACACCGATTGCAAAGTAGATGTTCTGGTATACAATACCCACACATTTCTTTGCAATTCTGATAGCTTTTGCAATTTTCATTGGGTCGTCATCCATCAGCACCACATCAGCGGCCTCGATGGCGGCATCAGAACCCATAGCGCCCATAGCGATGCCTATGTCAGCACGGGAAAGAACAGGTGCATCGTTGATACCATCACCAACAAATACCAGTTTTTCTTTTTCGTTTTTCTGTCCGATAAGTTCTTCTACTTTGTCTACTTTATCACCAGGTAACAGCTCGCTGTAAACCTGGTCAATTTTCAACTCTGTTGCAACTGATTCAGCTACAGCCTTTGCGTCACCGGTCAGCATAACAGTTTTCTTTACACCGATTTTTTTCAGTTCACTGATAGCCTGCTTTGCAGTTGGCTTCATAATATCAGAAATCAGTATGTATCCTGCAAAGTTACCATTTACAGCCAGGTAAACAACTGTACCTGTTCCGTTGGCTTTTTCATAGCTGATACCATATTTTTCCATCAGTTTGTGGTTGCCTGCCAGCACTTCATTGCCGTCTACCGCAGCCACTACACCATGACCGCCAATTTCCTGCACATCAGATACTCTGTTTTTGTCAATTTCCTTACCGTAAGCTTTTTGCAGACTTTTGGAAATAGGATGTGTGGAATAGCTTTCTGCCAAAGCGGCAATTTCAGTAAGTCTGTCATTGTCACCGTCAGCAGCCTTCACGTCTGTAACTTCGAAAACACCCTGTGTCATTGTACCTGTTTTGTCAAACACAACATATTTTGCATATGCCAGAGCTTCCAAATAGTTGGAACCTTTCACCAGCACACCTGCGTTGGACGCACCGCCGATACCTGCAAAGAAAGACAATGGAATACTGATAACCAATGCACAAGGGCAGGAGATAACCAGGAATGTCAGCGCGCGGTAAATCCAGTTACCCCAGTTGGCAGACTGACCCATAAACATCAGTACAACAGGCGGAATAATTGCCAGGGCAAGGGCGGAGCAACAAACTATTGGTGTGTAGTAATAGGCAAAGCGTGAAATAAAGTTTTCACTGCGGCTTTTTCTGCTGGATGCATTTTCAACAAGGTCCAGAATTTTGGAAACTGTGGATTCGCCGAATTCTTTTGTTGTTCTGATCTTCAGCAGACCTGTCATATTGATACAGCCACTGATGATTTCATCACCTTCCATCACATCTCTTGGCAGGCTTTCGCCGGTAAGGGCAGCTGTGTTCAGTGTGGAGTTGCCTTCCAGGATAATACCGTCGATAGGCACTTTTTCGCCAGGCTGAACAACAATAACTGTGCCTACAGCCACTTCATCAGGGTCAATCTGCTCCAGATTGCCGTTTTCATCTTCAATATTGGCATAGTCAGGGCGGATGTCCATCAGCTGGCTGATGTTTCTGCGGCTTTTGCCTACCGCATAGCTCTGGAACCATTCACCGATCTGGAAAAACAGCATTACAGCTACACCTTCAGTATATTCTCCCAGAATAATTGCACCCACTGTGGCAACTGCCATCAGAAAGCTTTCGTCAAACATCTGTTTGTTTTTTACGCCCAGAAACGCTTTACGGAGTATGTCGTGACCGATAACAAGGTACGGCACCATATACAGTGCAAATTTCAGCAAACCTGTTACCGGAAGAAATGCCAGCACAACCATAAGGGCACTGGCTATAAGAATGCGTTTCAGCATTTTCTTTTGCTTTTTAGTCATATAAATCCCCTTGGATATGTTATTTAAAGTTAAAGCGTGCCCCGCAGACACGCTTTACAGTTATTCAGTATGTAGGATTAGAAGTAGATTTCGCAGTCGTCTTCAACTTTTTTGCAGTTTTCCAGAACTTTTGGCATAACAGCTTTTGGATCTGCGCCTTCTTCAAATTCAACTTCCATTTTCTGTGTCATAAAGTTTACAACAGCAGCTTTAACGCCTTCTGTAGCGTTTGTTGTGTTTTCCATTTTACGTGCGCAGTTTGCACAGTCAACTTCGATTTTGTAAGTTTTTTTCATAATGATACCTCTCACCTTGAATAGTTGTATATTTGAACAGTTGTTCAATCATTTGATTTTATTATAGCCTACATCTTGGTGTAAGTCAACACAAAATAGTGCATTATTCGATAAAATAATACTTGAATAATTGTTCAAATATTAATAATTGAACAATTATTAGTATTTGACAACTGTATTGTCATAAGACTATAATAATTATATCGAAATTTTTAAAGTAAAGGTAACTACTTATGTCAGAAACAGCAGATATCAAAAAGATTCAGCAGTCTATGCCGGATTACAATGCCATCGGCGCATTGTCAGACTTTTTTAAAATAATGGGGGACTCTACCCGTCTGCAGATTATACTTTCTCTGCAGGGTGGTGAACTGTGTGTTTCTGATATTGCAGCCTGCCTTGAAATGTCGGTTTCATCTGTTTCACATCAGCTGAAAAGCCTGCGACTTTCACGTATTATCAAACAGCGCAAAGTGGGCAGGACAGTATATTACTCCCTGGACGATGGTCATGTACGGGATATTCTGGCAACTTCTCTTGAACACGTTAGTCATGTTATATAATCACAGCCGCTCCAAAGGGGCGGTTTTTTGTATGCAAAATAAATTGTCTATATGCAAATAAAATGGTAAAATAATAAAGCTCGTTATTTACAAATTTCAATGTTTTCAGAAAGGATTTTAAAATGGCTGAAAATAAAGTTATGAATAAAAAAGGCTTTCATTACGGTTGGGTAATCGTATTTGTAGGCTTTCTCTCAATGTGGTTTATCACATGTATATTCTCATCTGCAGCAGGTATGATGGTAAACCCTGTTACAGAAGAAATGGGCATTTCCCGTTCTGCATTTACAATGGCTTCAACAGCCTGTTCCATCGCCGGTATGATTATGTCTACATCTATCGGTAGAATTTTCAAAAAGTATTCTGTAAAGAAAACTATGCTGGCTGGTTCTGCACTGTATGCAGCCTGCTATGCAGCATATGGCATCGCACCAAACATCTATGTTTTCTATGTAATCGGTTTTATTTCCGGTTTTGCTATGATTATGTCATCTATGGTTGCTATCTCCACACTGCTGGCAAGATGGTTTGATGAAAAACGTGGCCTTGCTGTTGCTCTGGCTTCCACAGGTTCAGGTGTAGGTGGTGTTGTAATGAACCCACTTATCGGTAACCTGGTTACTTCTATGGGCTGGAGAAAAACATATTTTGTTCTCGGCGCAATGATCGCAGTTGTAATGATTCCTGCAGTTCTGTTCCTTATCAAAGAAACACCACAGGAAATGGGTCTTGAACCATATGGTAAAAAAGAAACAAAAGACGGAGCGGTTGCAGAAGAAAGCGGCTATACAGCAGCAGAAGCACGTCTTACACCTATGTACTGGCTGTGGATCCCTGTTGTACTTATTGTTTCTGCTACATGTAACACAATTATGCAGCACACAGTTGCCTATGCAACAGATATGGGCTTTGACTACAGCGTAGCAGCAGGTATTGCATCTGTTCTCACAGCAGGTCTTGCTATCTGGAAACTGGTTATGGGCCAGCTGTACGATTCAATCGGCAGCCGTAAAGCGGCTACATTGTCTCTGTCTGTATACACTCTGGTGCTTGTTCTTTATGCAATTTCTTCCAAAGAAATGGCAATCATCTACTACATCGGTACAGCACTGTTTGGTATGGGCGGTTCATTTGCTACAATTGCATACTCTGTGGTTGTTCAGGACGTATTCGGTAAAAAAGACTTTGCTACAATTTACGGCAGCATCAACGTATTTGCATCTGTTGGCGGTGCTATCGGCAGCCCTATCGTAGCTGCAGTATTTGATACTCTGGGCACATACAAACCAGCCTGGATTGCACTGTCTGTGATTATGTTTGCAAACGTAATCCTTGTAAATATGATGTTCAAGGCAAAAGACAAATACGAAAAAGAAAATGCATAATCAAATTATAAAAGCAGGAATTTCCTGCTTTTATTTTTTCTTTATTTAATGTGAAAATTGTGTGATTTTAACGGATATTTTACATTTGTATGGTAAAATACTTTTATAGATAGTTTTCAACTCTTGGAGATATATATGTTAAAAAGGTTCAAACGATTATCATCTTCCCAGATAATCCTTTTAGGCTTTGGGGCCCTTATACTTACTGGCACATTCTTGCTTATGCTGCCTTTTTCATCACGGTCAGGCCAATGGACATCCTTTACTGATGCATTGTTTACAGCCACCAGTGCTTCCTGTGTAACAGGGCTTATTGTTCAGGATACGGCCACATACTGGTCTCTGTTTGGCCAGCTGATTATAATTATCCTTATACAGATAGGTGGTCTTGGCGTTGTGACGATGGCTGTTGCAGTAGCTATTGCCTCTGGCAGAAAAATCGGTCTGTCTCGGAGACAGACAATGCAGGACGCTATCTCCGCCACACAGCTGGGTGGGATTGTGAAAATGACCGGATTTATCCTTAAAGGATGTTTGCTGGTTGAACTTGCAGGTGCTGTTATCTATTCATTTGTGTTTATACCGGAATTCGGATTTGTAAAAGGTCTGTGGTATTCCGTGTTTCATTCTGTTTCAGCTTTTTGCAACGCAGGCTTTGACCTTATGGGTGTAAAGGCGCAGTTTTCGTCCCTTACGGATTATTCCGCAAATGGCATAATAAGCCTTACAACAGTGGCGCTTATTCTTATAGGCGGGATAGGATTTTCAGCCTGGGATGATTTTATAAAATATAAATTTAAGTTTTCACGTTATCGTCTGCAGACAAAGATAGCTGTAGCAGGTATGGCTATTCTTGTAGCAGTGCCTTTTGTGTATTTTTACTTTGTTGAATTCTCATCAGCAAAATGGTCCGGAATGCCAGTAGCTGAACGACTGCTTGCTGCAATATTCCGGGCAGTTACACCCCGTACAGCAGGTTTTAATACTGTGGATATGACACTTTTCAGTGAAGCTACCATAATGATAACCATATTGCTTATGCTCATCGGTGGCAACTCCGGCTCTACAGCAGGCGGTATGAAGGTTTCCACAGTTGCAGTTATGGTAATCAATGCAGTTTCTGTGTTTAAAAAGAAACCGGATTCAGCTGTTTTTGGCAGAAGGCTGGAGAATGATGTAGTGAAAAATGCCGCAACTATTTTTATGATGTATATCACATTGTTTTTTGGCGGCTCGATTGTAATCAGCATTGTTGAAGGTCTGCCATTGCTGACCTGTATGTTTGAAACAGCGTCAGCCGTAGCAACAGTAGGCCTCACTCTTGGTATCACACCGTCACTTTCGCTTGTGTCACAGTTTATCCTTATAATGCTTATGTATCTGGGCAGAGTAGGCGGGCTGACAATAATTTATGCCACAGTAAAGTCTATCAGTAACGGCAATGCAAAATTCCCACAGGAAAAAATTACAGTAGGTTAAAGGAGATATATTATGAAATCAATTTTACTTGTAGGCCTTGGCAGATATGGCCGCCACGTTGCCATAAAGTTAAATGAACTGGGCCACGAAGTTATGGCTGTGGACCACAATGAAGAAAGAGTGCACGCTGTACTCCCTTTTGTTACAAATGCAATTATCGGCGACAGCACAAATGAAGAATTTCTCCGTTCTCTGGGGGTGTCAAATTTTGATGTGTGCATTGTTGCAATAGGTGATGATTTCCAGAGTTCACTTGAAACAACTTCTCTTTTGAAAGAACTTGGTGGCAAGCTGGTAGTTTCCAGGGCGACAAGAGATGTACACGAAAAATTCCTGCTTCGCAATGGTGCTGACCACGTGGTTTATCCTGAAAAACAGCTGGGTATATGGACAGCCATCACATACAGTTCCGAAAAAGTATTCGACTATATAGACTTGGGTGAAGAACACGCAATTATGGAGGTTTCTGTTCCACAGGAATGGTATGGCAAAACAATTTTTGATATAGATGTACGCAAAAATCATCACATAAATGTTCTTGCAGTAAGGGAAAATGGTAAACTGAATGTAAACATTTCAGCTGCCACAGCATTTAATGCAAACCAGACATTGTTTGTCCTTGGTACAGATGAAGATATTGTAAAATGTTTTAAAATATAATAAAAAAACCGACACCTGTTTAAAGTGTCGGTTTTTTCATTATTTTTTGTTTTCTTTTTCAGCCTGTTTGTCCAGTGATTTTTTAAAATCACATACCCGGGCCAGAACACATTTTTCACAGTATGGTTTTCTCGCGGTACATACTGCGCGGCCGTGCTCCACAAGTCTGTGGCAGAAATCATTCTGTTTTTCCGGTGCTATTACTTTTTTCAGCTGCATTTCAACTTTAAATGGATCTGTGCTGGTTTTATCATTTTTCTTCATAAAACCTATTCTGTTGGACAGGCGGATACAGTGTGTATCAGCAACAATGGCAGGTTTGCCATAAACATCACCAAGGATAAGATTTGCACTTTTTCTGCCTACACCAGGCAGTTTTAACAGGTCCTCCATATTGTCCGGTACAACGCTGTTATATTCATCTCTCAGCATAGTCATACAGGCTTTTATGTCCCTTGCCTTACTGTTGCCCAGTCCACAAGGCTTTACAATCTCTGTTATTTCCTTTACATCTGCATCAGCCAGGGCATCCACAGTTGGAAACTTGCCAAAGAGTATAGGTGTAGTTGCGTTTACACGCAGGTCTGTACATTGGGCAGACAGCCTTACAGCTACCAGCAGCTGCCAGGCTCCATCGCTGTCCAGAAAACATTCTGCCAAAGGATATTCCTGTTCCAATAATTCCACTATTTCAGCGGCCTGTTTTTTGCTTTTCATACAAAATCTCTCTTTTACTTTAGTATAAATATATGTTATCATAAATAATAGAAAAAATAAACGATAAAATCAATATGTATGAAAAGGAGAGGTATTATGGCATTTATCAACGGTACTTTTTATTCTACAGTAATGGAGCAGGAAGTTATGCTGGACCTGTATCTTCCAAATGATGAAGGCAAAAAAGGCATAACAGAACCGGTTGGCGTTATCTATTTCCTTCACGGAATGGGCTCCAGCCATAAACGTTTCAGAGAATTCACAGCGACAAACCGCTATTGTCTGGACAACAAACTGGCCATAGTTTATATAAATGCACCTATGAGCTTTTATTCCGATATGAAATATGGTATGAAATACTACACATATATCACAGAAGAACTGCCAAAGTTCCTTAAATCAGCATATAACCTTGATTTTCCAAGGGAAAAAACATTCCTTGCAGGCCTTTCAATGGGTGGTTACGGCACACTGAAAATAGGCCTTAATAATCCTGACAAGTTTGGTGCAATTGCTCCGTTTTCAGCACCTACAAATCTTAAACAGATGAAAGAAACAATGAAAGACCAGCCAAGAGAAAGTCTGTCAACATTTATCAATGTCTACGGTGAAGATCTGGAAATGACAGATATGGACGACCCTTGGGCACTGATTAAAAAAGTGTCAGAACTGCCTGCAGAACAGCAACCACGTATCCGCCTTATGTGTGGCAAGCAGGACCAGCTGGCAAACATCTATCTGCAAAATGTTTCTTTTGACGAATACGCCAGAGAACTGCCTTTGGCTGATTACAAATTTATGTCCTGGAAAGGCGGCCACGAATATATGTTCTGGGACAGAGCTATGCTCCACGCAGTTGCATTCTTCCTTGAAAATGATTATGACAAAGAAAGACTGACACTGTGGAGAGATGAAGGCGATTTATAATACGTCAGATAACAAGAGGTAAAGATTATGGCATTTATATCATCCAATTTTTATTCAGCACAGCTGGGTCAGGAAGTTGACCTGGACATTTATCTTCCAAACGATTATACCAATAAAACATCCATTTCACAGCCACAGGCAATTGTATATTTCCTTCACGGTTTAAGCCGCAGCCAGCAGTATTTCAAAGAACTGTCTGCCACTAACCGATATGCCCGTGACAACCAGCTGGCTATAGTTTATATCAGCGCACCACAGAGCTGGTATTCTGATGGTGTTCACGGTTTGAAATATTACAGTTACATCACGGAAGAACTGCCACTGCTGCTGAAATCTATGTTTGGTCTGGAATTCCCAAGAGAAAAAACATTCCTTGCAGGTCTTTCTATGGGCGGTTACGGCACTTGGAAAATAGGTTTGTCACGCCCGGATATGTTCAGCGCAATGGCACCTATGTCTGCGCCTTGTGACCTGAAATGGATGGCCGGTATGATAAAACAGTTAAAAGCCGCAGGCCAGTCAACAGATGCGCTTAAATCTGTTATCGATGCTTTTGGCAGTGAACTGGATATAAAAGATGAAGATGATATTTTTTATCTTATCAAAAAAGTATCAGAACTTCCTGCAGAACAGCAACCAAGAATCCGCAGTATGTGCGGCAAGCAGGATGAGCTTATCAGTATTTACAAACAGAATGTAAAGCTGGACGAATATGCAAAAACTCTGCCTCTGGCAGACTATAAATTCTGGAGATGGGACGGCGCCCACGAATACTCATTCTGGGACAGAGCAATTCTGCATGCCATCGCATTCTTCCTCAACAATGATTATGATGAAACAGAAATCCGGAAATGGAGATGTGAAAGAGAGTGAACAAACCTTTAGCAGCGGCCCTGCGCCCTGAAAAGCTGGAAGATGTGTGCGGCCAGCAGCACCTTTTGAATAAAGATGCCGTGTTCCGCCGCGCCATAGAGAATGGTGCTATTCAGAATATGATTTTTTATGGCCCTTCAGGTGTGGGCAAGACCACCGTGGCCAGCATCATAGCCCGTATGGCAGACAAAAAACTGTTCAAACTTAACGGTACACAAAGTTCTACAGCTGACATAAAAGAAATTATCGCACAGGTAAACACTCTTGGAGCAGAAAATGGTATTTTGCTGTATCTTGATGAAATTCAGTATCTCAACAAAAAGCAGCAGCAGTCTCTGCTGGAAGTACTGGAAGATGGCAGTGTTACCCTTATTGCTTCCACAACTGAAAATCCGTATTTCGCTATTTTCAATGCTATCCTTTCCCGCAGTACAATTTTTGAGTTCAAACCATTACAGCCTGCCGATATACGCGAAGGCATAACAAAAGCTGTAAACAGATATAACAGCGAAAACAGCGAAAATATTTTGCTCACCGAAAAGGCGGCAGATGTACTGGCTTTTGGCTGTGGCGGCGATATGCGCAAGGCTTTCAACGCTTTGGAACTGCTTATAGCAGCTGCAGGTTTTACAGATGGTGAAAAAGTAATTGATGAAGTTATGGCAAAGCAGGTGAGCCAGCGCAGTGCAAACCGATTTGACAATGCAGGAGACGAGCATTACAACCTTTTGTCTGCTTTGCAAAAATCTGTCCGCGGTTCTGATGAAAATGCCGCACTCCACTATCTTGCTCGTCTTCTGGACGGCGATGGAATGTTACCTGCAATACGCCGAATACTTGTAATGGCCTGTGAAGATATAGGCCTGGCTTATCCACAGGCTATTTCTGCAGTAAAAGCCTGCTGTGATATCGCCTTGCAGGTAGGTATGCCAGAAGCAAGAATTCCACTTGCAGACGCGGTCATTCTCCTTGCCACCGCACCAAAAAGCAACAGTGGTGAATCGGCCATTGATGCGGCAACTGCAGTTGTACGCCGCGGTGGATTTGGTGATGTACCTTCCCACCTTAAGGATGGCGCCAATCCTACAAATAAGGGCGGATATAAATACCCACACGCATTTCCTAACCATTGGGTCAAACAGCAGTACCTGCCAAGCGAGATAAAAGACCATATCTACTACAGTTATGGAGAAAACCGCACAGAGCAGGCGGCAAAAGCCTATTGGGAAAAAATCAAGAAATAAAAATACACCGCAGACATCGTCTGCGGTGTTGTTTTTGTAATTATTCAGAAATGATTTCTTATTTGATTTCTTCAATCAGTTCAGTAACTTCTTCTTTTACTTCACTTGCCATTTCACTAACTTCTTCTCTGATTTCATCAATGATGCCTTCATCTTCGTCATCAGCAAGAATTTCAGAAATGCTGCGCTGTTTTGCTGCTCTCTGTTTTTCTTCAAATTTTGCCTGGCGTTCGGCTGCTTTCTTTTCAGCTTCCAGCTGCTGTGGAGTTTTTTCAACTACAGGCAAATCTTTGTAGTGTGTTTTTTCAGGTACAAAGCCACGGATAACAATCATATCTCTTGTTGCTTCCAGAGCTGTTGCTTCATTTTTATCTTCCGCTGTCCATACACCGTTGAAAACCCCTGATGCAACTGCAAGTTTTACAAAAATGCTCTGTGGGCCTTTGCGGTAAAGTGTAAAGTTAGGGCGGCATACACCATTGTTACCCAGGTTGCCTGCAATCCAGCTCTGCAGTTTTGAAGTGCCTTTAAATTCTTTGGCAGGTGCTGAAACGATACCACGGAATACATCTTTGTTGTAGTCTCTGAACCAACCTACAACAGCAGGGTTCAGTGAGCATACAGCGATATTTTTCTTTTCAGTAGCTTTAATGGCGTCAGATGTATTTCTGCACATGGCTTCATTGTCTTTGCTTGCTTTCATTTCAAGAATAACAGGTACTCTTCCGTCTACAAGGTTAAGAAACTCTGTCAAAGTCATAATGCCGGTTTCTTCCAGTTCTTCCAGATTGGACTGTGAAAGTTTTTTGTCTGTGCCATATTCTGCAGAAAGGTCATCCGTAGCACAAACAACTGTACGTTTATCAGCAGTCAGTCTCACTTCTGTTTTAATACCGATGTTGTTTTCAATACAGTTTTCAACAGCCTGTCTGGAGTTTGGTTTGTCGGTGTCGTTGATTACGGCGTCTTCAGCAAAGTAATTGCCGTAAAACATTTCTCTTACCTCACGCCAACTTTTGCCACCTGTAAACATAAGAGCAAAATAAATAAGGGCAGCAGAAACTGTAACAAATGTAAAAAGCATAATTATTCCCCATTCTTAAATATTATACTTGCTATTTTAAACAATTTGGTGTATATAGTCAAGTAGAAGCAAAATTTATTTATTTACAATCAATTTTTAAAATTTTCACAAAATTATAACTTATAGGGTTTAAGATTATAAATAATCAGGAAATATATCATTTGTATAATGTTTAATTATTTATAAAGGAAGGTAGCAACATGAAAATTTTAGTTGTTGACGATGAACAGAGAATCAGAGACCTTATAGGCCAGTATCTTATGGTAGAAGGTTATGATGTTGAGTATGCCAAAGATGGTATAGATGCGCTTACAAAAATCAGCAAAGGGGATATCGACCTGGTTATCCTCGACGTTATGATGCCTTTTATGGACGGTATTGCCTGCCTGCGTGAAATGCGCAGCCGCGGCTTTAAAACACCGGTTATCATCCTTTCTGCAAAAGGTGAAGAATATGATAAAATCACAGGTTTTGATGCCGGCACAGATGACTATGTAGTAAAGCCATTTTCACCAAAAGAGCTTATGGCCAGAGTAAAAGCTGTTATCAGCCGTGTTAACCCTGAAATCGCAGAAAACAAAGAAAGATATATCTTCGGTGGTCTTATCGTTGATGTTCCAAGCCACAGTGTGAAAATTGATGGTGAATTCATCAACCTCACACCAAAGGAATTTGACCTCCTGGTTTGCCTTGTACAGAATAAAGGTGTTGCTCTTTCACGTGAAAGAATCCTTATGAAAGTATGGAACTACGATTATTACGGCGAAGACAGAACTGTTGATACACATATTAAAATGCTGCGCGGCCATCTTAAAGACTACCGTGACTGTATTGTAACTGTATGGGGTGTAGGTTATAAATTTGAACCAAAGGAATAACTGATTTATGAAAACCAGTATAAGAAACAAGCTGACGGCGCTTATATTGGCTGTATGTATGTCTATTATTTTAATAATCTGGCTTACAACGGCACTGTTTTTCAGACCGATGTACTATGCCATGACACAAAATGAGCTGTCAGGCATTTTGTCAAAATCGATCAAGACTATAAAAGACAGCGATGGGGTGCTTACTCAGGACGTTATCGACGAAATTCAATCATATATGAAATCCGGTGTATGTATAGAAATATCCGATGAATTCGGCACCGGATTAATTCTTATGGAAGGAATCGGCGATGCCTGCCAGCTCCACGGTGCAAAGGATAACCACGCCAGTATTTATCTTGAACAACGCAGACTGAACACACCTCAGGCACAGAATTTGCGTCACGAAGTACGTAATACCGGAAACTATACTGGCAATATGACTGATGATTACAACAACCGCCAGCTTGTTCGGGGTTCCTTCTGGAACAACAGATATTCAATAATAGTTTCTACAAATCTTGCCAGAACAGACTCCATAGTGCAGATTGTTCTTTCTCAGTTGCACACAGCCACATTTATTGCAGTAGTAATTGCTCTGGCTGTATCAGCTGTGCTTTCCAACTGGTTTATTCAACCGTTGACCACATTGTCCAAGGCGACAAAAGAAGTTTCCAAAGGTAACTATAAAGTAAAGATACAGATACCGAATGGTGCGAAAGATGAAATAGGTCAGCTGGCCAATGACTTCAACATTATGACCAGAGAGATCGAAAGCAGCCAGGAAATGCAAAAAGAGCTTATAGCCTCCATTTCTCACGATCTGCGCACACCTTTGACTATTATCAAAGGTTATGCGGAATCAATAAGGGATATCACCGGTGAAAAGGCTGAAATCCGTAACCAGCAGCTGAATACTATCATTGACGAAACTGACAGGTTATCCAAAATGGTAAACTCTGTGCTGGAATATGCAAAACTCAGCAAGGATGCATTGAATCTGAATCCAGTTCAGTACAATATGGCGGATATGTGCAGTGATATTGCAGATATATATTCGCATAAGGCCGAAAGTGAAGGTAAAAACGTAGTATACGAAGGTCCAGAAATTGCATATGTTACAGCAGATGCATCACTTATTGAACGTGTTATGCACAATTTTGTTTCAAATGCTCTTATCCATACACCTGAAAATACAGATGTAACCATTAAAACTGAATTGCTGGCCAATAGCAAAGTAAAAGTAAGTGTAACAGATTCCGGCGAAGGTATAAGCGAAGAAGACCAGCGTCATCTGTTTGACAAATATTACCGCTCCCGCAAATCCAGCGGCAAGCAGGGCACAGGCCTTGGCCTTGCAATCGTAAAAACGATTCTGGAAAATCACGGCTTTGAATACGGCGTAGAGTCCGAAATCGGCAAAGGCAGCATATTCTGGTTTATAATGTAGGTGATTTTATCACAAGACTGTTGCATAATATATAACTTTTTGGTAGAATACTAATGCAATAAAAAGATTTGCAAAAGGAGACAGATTATTATGGTAGTAACAAGAAAAACAAATCTTGGCGAAATCCTTGATGCAGACCCAACAACAGCAGTATATTTCCTCGAAATCGGTATGCACTGCCTGGGTTGCCCATCTGCAAGAGGTGAAAATATCGAACAGGCTTGCTATGTTCACGGTACAGATGCTGACGAACTGGTAGCTAAACTGAATGCACACTTTGGTAACTAATCTGTGAAAGATACAAATATGGGCAGTCGTTTGTTAATGGCTGCCTCTTTTGTTGATAATGGTGATACAGTTTGCGATGTAGGCTGCGACCACGGCAAACTGTCCCTTTATCTTGTGCAAAGAGGCAAGGCGAAACATGTTATCGCCACAGACATCAACAGACAGCCACTGCAGAAAGCTATTGATTTGTTCGCATCATATGATTTGTCTCATACAGCAGATTTTCTGCTTACTGATGGTTTGCAGGGGATAAAGGATACCTCTCGCATCACCCACGTTGTTATCGCCGGTCTTGGCGGTCATACAATGGAGCAGGTTATTGAGTCTGCCCCGTTTGTAAAAGCGCAGAAAACACGTCTTGTTCTGCTTCCAGCCCAAAGTGGTTATCAGATACGCAAATATCTGTACGAAAACGGTTTTGAAATTGAAAAAGAACAGACAGTAAGTGAAAAAGGCAAATATTACAGCTGTATCAGCGCTGTTTATACAGGTATGTGTCACACACCTGATATATATGATATGTATATAGGAAAAAGCGGTAGTTGTACAGGTGATGATGCCACAGGCTATTTTGAAATGATTCTTTCCCAGCTGAAGAAAAAGCGGAAAGGTTTTGAAATAGATAATGGCACACCTAATGCTGACTACACATATGCAATAGAAAAAATAAAAAAACTGTTATAAAATCAGGACACCCCAGGGTGTCCTTTTATTCTATTGCCCAAAGTTTAAAAATATGGTTTAATATAGTATATATTTATTATACATTATATCTGAAAGGCATACACTATGATTACACCAAGCCAGGTTTTTGATTTATTGAATAAAGAATTTCCATTTGAAACCCAGGAAAGCTGGGACAACAGCGGCCTGCTGATTTACAGTGGTAAGGAAAGCAGTTGTGTAGTTGTCTGCCTTGATGTTACTGCGGATGTGGTGGATTTTGCTGTTGAAATGGGGGCAAAAATTATTGTGTCTCATCATCCTGTAATTTTTTCCGGAATCAAAGAAATATACAGCGGTGATGTGGTATACAATCTTATCAAAAATGACATAAGCGTTATCAGTGCCCACACAAATTTTGATAAATACACATACGGCACCTGCTATGATATAGCAGACCGCCTTGGTCTTGATATAGTACCAGATGACAGCTTTGAATTTGGAATTATTGCTGAAGCAGAGGGAATGTCCGTTCAGGAACTGGGGTGGAAATGTAAATCCGTTTATGGTTCTGCGTCCGTTACAATGCCGTATAACAGAATAAACACTGTGTTTATCTGTGCAGGCAGTGGCAGCGATATGAAAACAGATGTTATCGAAAGTGGAGCTGACTGCTTTATCTGTGGAGAATGCAAATATCACGATATGCTGGACCTTGCCGCAGAAGGTATCAGCGTAATTACCCTGGGTCACGACAATTCTGAAAAATTCAGTGTTGAAACAATGGCCAGACTTATAAAAGAAAATTTTGAAGATACAGATGTACAGGTTTTTATTCCGGATAGCCTTGTGCAGAATATATAGGAGAAACAAATGGCATTAGATGCAATTACAATGTCACTTCTGGCGGCCGAACTGGACGAAGCATTGCAGGGTAGCCGAATTGACAAGATACACCAGCCTTCCAAAGACGAGGTAGTGTTCCATATGAGAAAAAGAGATGGCAATGCAAAACTGTTGCTCTCTGCCCGCAGTGGTTCTGCCAGACTGTGTCTGACAAACGAAAGTTTTGAAAATCCTCAGACACCGCCTTCTTTCTGTATGCTTCTGCGCAAATATCTGGCAGGGGCCCGCTTTATAGGCGCCACCAGCGTAGAGGGTGAAAGAATCATTATGCTCACTTTTACAGCTACCAGCGAAATGGGGGACACAGTAAATATTGATATCGCCGCTGAACTTATGGGCAGATATGCAAACCTTGTTATAATAAACGGCCAGGGCAAAATCATAGATGCTATGAAGCGTGTTGATGCCGATGCATCTTCTGTTCGCCAGCTGCTGCCGGGCCTTATGTATAAACTGCCGCCAAACCGCGACAATCCAAAATTTATCAGCCAGACAGATTCTGTTATTGAAAAGGTTTTCGCTTTTAATGGTACCGTTGACCAGGCATTTCTTCGTTGCAGTCAGGGTATGGGGCCGGTTGTTGCCAGAGAAATTGCCCATCTTGCACAGGTAGGAGATACCTATGCAGACAAACTGGGAGAATTTCAGAAAACTGCAGTTATAGCAGCTGCCAGAAAGGCTGTGGAGTGTTTCCACAACCCACAGTACACAGTTGTGTATAATCAGCAGGGGAATCCAAGCGAATACAGTTTTCTGCCACTGACACAGTACGAAGGCCTTGAAACAAAAAGCTATGCTTCTATTAATCGGTTACTTGATGAATACTACAGCGAAAAAGACAAGGCAGAACGACTGCGCCAAAAAGGCAAAGACCTGCACAAACTGGTACAGAATCTTATTGAACGTACTACCCGCAAACAGATTGCCAGAAAAGAAGAACTGGTACAGAGTACAGACAACGAAAAATACCGCATTTATGGTGAACTGCTGACAGCCAACCTTTATCAGATAGAAAAGGGTATGAAAAAGATTGATGTGCTGAATTATTACGATAATTCCACAGTTACAATCCCTCTGGACCCTAAACTTACAGGCAACCAGAACGCGCAGAAATACTACAAGGAATACAAAAGAAAACAGACAGCGGTAAAAATGCTTACAATGCTGATTTCCCAGGGCGAAATCGAACTGGAATATCTGCAGACAGTTTCCTACAGTGTAAACAATGCGGCCAACGAAGCCGAACTTATGGCTGTCCGTGCAGAACTTCACGGCGCAGGCTATCTCAAGTATTACAAGTCAAGGGATAAAAAGCAGAAACCTCAGGATTTTATCCGTTATACATCTTCAGATGGTTTCCTTATCCTTGTCGGCAGAAACAACCTGCAGAACGACCGCCTTACAATGAAAACAGCCCGCGGCAAGGATATGTGGTTCCACACAAAGAATGCCCCAGGCAGCCATGTGGTTGTTATGAGCGAAGGTGTAGACATTCCTCTCACCACACAGAACGAAGCCGCAATGCTTGCAGTACACCACTCCAGCCGAAAAGGCAATGCAAAAGTAGAAGTTGATTATACCTTTGTAAAAAATATCCGCAAAACAAACGACCTTAAACCAGGTATGGTTATTTACGACACCTATGAAACAGCATATATTGCCGCTGACCCACAGGTTATTGAAAAACTGGAAAGCACAAGAAGATAAGGTGATTTAATGAGTAATTGCTTAAGAAAAACTTTTTACTGCGGATTTATCGCAGTATTTTCCATTCTTTTTTTCAATGTTATTTTCAACAATATGCATTTTGACTATAAATGGTATATTGTGTTGCCTTTGGCAACAGTATGGTTTGCTCTGATATATTTTTATCGGTGTATTGTGTATAAAAAACAACTTTTTTTAGAAACGAATGAAATAAAGTTACTGGTGGCTTTTTTTGTGTTGTTGGTAGTAACACAGGTGTTCTATTTTACACAGATGGCATCATATCCTACAAGAGATCTGGAAAATGTATTCAGAAGCGCCTATTACTATGCTATTCAGGGGGCGGTTGACCCACTGAATACGGATTATCTGTACAAACATCCGAATAATCTGCCATGGGTTATTTCTTTTCAGTTTATTTTCAGAATAGCCCGAAAATTTGGTGCGGACACATATCTGACATATATCATAATAGCCACCGTAGTAAATGCGATAGCAATTTGTATGGCATATCTGTTCACATACCTGCTGTGCAGGAAAACTATGGGGGTGCCACAGGGATTTGTGGCATTGGGGCTGCTTTATTCCTGTCTCCCGTTACAGTTTAATATTTCGTTTTTCTATACAGATACACTTACAATGCCGTTTATACCTATGGTTTTGCTATTTTACATAAGCTATAATAAACGACCGCTAAAAAAATCTGTTCTGCGGATAATGCTGTTTGCAGTGGCAACGGCCTATGGAATACATCTGAAATATTCAGTGGTTATTGTAGTTATAGCCATTGTTATTGATTTGATTTTGAATCTGGATATAAAACGTCTGGTAGCCTTTGGTGGAGTGTTACTGATGGCATTTGTGTTGTGGCAGAATATATTTAATAGTTTTACATACAGCAACATTCTGGACAAGACACAGGCGAAAGATGCTGCTACACCTTTTTCTTCATATATTATGATGGGGCTTAATGGCGATGGTTCTTTCAATGTGGATGACAGATATTACGCGTGGAGTTTTGAAACAAAGGAAGAAAAGGAAGAAAATATTCGCCGGCAGATAATATATAGATTAAGTCAGCATACTCCGCTTACATTTCTGCAACATCTTAATCAGAAGGGTGTGCGCAGCTTTGGAAGTGGCAATATGGAGTATAACTACACAATCTCCAATTCGCCAGTAAAACAGACATTCCTTGTAGAATGTGTATCTCCAGGAACAGAAGAATTCGTATGGATGGGTAATATAGTTCAGGGATGGCATTTAATGCTGTTTTTGCTTGTTATTTTTTCTGCTGTAGTTGCATTGAAAAAATCTGACTTCAGCTTATTCGTTCCTATTTTGTCTGTTGCAGGGTTGTATTTGTTTCTTTTGCTGTGGGAATCCTCCCAGAGGTATCTGGTGAACTATATGTGTATGTATATATTGTGTGCAGTATATGCATTGAATTTTATTGTTAACAGAAATAAAGGTATAAAGTAAAATAAAAGGACATCCTAAGATGTCCTTTTATTGTTAATGATATTTTTATAGTAAAATGATAAAAATAATATTACAAATAAAGCAATTAATAGTGTTTTGTCCGCATACACAAATATAAAACTGAAATTTTGTGATTTTATAAAATAGTAAAACCAATACTATTATGTTATTATATATTTAATAACTGATATTTGATAAGATAAGGGGAGATTATTATGAGTAAAGTAACTGTTTTCGGCAGTTTTGTTGTTGACCTTATGGCCCGCACACCACACCTGCCTGTTCCGGGCGAAACCGTAAAAGGCGGTATGTTCAAAATGGGCCCAGGCGGCAAAGGTTTTAACCAATGTGTTGCCGCACACAAAGCAGGCGCAGACGCCACTATGATTACAAAGCTGGGCCGTGATACCTTTGCGGGTGTGGCTCTTTCTGCAATGGACGAATTGAAAATGAACAAAGACAGAATTCTTTATTCAGATGATGTAGAAACTGGTGCAGCGCTGATTATGGTTGATGAAAACTCCAGCCAGAACGAAATTGTTGTTGTGCTGGGCAGCTGCAATACAATTACAGACGCAGAAGTGGAATCCATCGCAGACCAGCTGGAACAGTCTGAATATCTGCTCACCCAGCTGGAGACAAATGTTTCCGCCACAAGAAAAGTTATTTCTCTGGCCAAAGACCTGGGGGTTAAGGTTATACTAAACACAGCACCTGTACAGGAAGTAGAAGATGCAATCTATAACGGTCTGTATATGATTACTCCTAATGAAGTTGAAGCCGAAATTCTTACAGGCATAGTAATCGACAGCAAGGAAAATGCTGACAAAGCAGCTGACTGGTTCTTCTCCAAAGGTGTTGAAAATGTAATCATCACTCTTGGCGGCAGAGGTGTTTATGTGGCTACAGCTGAAAAACGCGAAATAATTCCTGCATATACAGTCAAAGCCCTTGATACCACCGGAGCAGGCGATGCTTTCAATGGTGGCCTTGTTGCCGCACTTTCAGAGGGTAAGGACATATGGCAGGCTGTGAACTTTGCCAACGCCCTGGCCGCTATCTCTGTACAGCGCCTTGGCACAACCCCTGCAATGCCTTGGAGAGAAGAAATTCTTGATTTTATGAAAAATAATTAAATATACGATAAAAGGACAGTCGAAAGACTGTCCTTTTGTTATATGAGATAATTACTCCGCCATCATAGCGGTAAAAGTAAACCATCCGTTTTTATAATCGAATGTGTATGGATACCCGTAGTCTTCCATTATGGAACTTATATTTTTAATGCCATATCCGTGATTCAGACTGTCTGCCTTTGTGGTGGCAAACTGTCCCTTTTCGCTGTTTGGGGCATTGTCAGCAGTATTTTGCACGGTCAGTATATGCCCCATATCTTCCAGCACAAACTTTACCTTTATCATCTTTTCACCGTTGGTATTTGTGCAGGCTTCTATGGCATTGTCCAAAAGGTTGGACAGCACCACTACCAGCTTGTCAGCTGACATTGATACACCAGACAAATCTTCCACCAGCACCTGCATCTTTATACCCAGGTCTTTGGCCTGGTTATATTTCTGTGTCAGCAATGTATCTACAATACTGTTGCCGCTGTCAAACAGACGGGAAACAGAAACACTGGTGTTTAGCAGGTTAGTCGTATAATCCTTTGCCTGCGCAGTGTCTTCACTCTCAAGCAAAGAACGAATAACAGACAGATGATTGTTAAAATCGTGGGTCAGCTTTCTTTGCTGTGAATATGCACTGTTTAGTGCTTCGATATTTTCCATGCCCATTTTTAACTGTTGATTTAAAAGGGCGTTCTGCTGTTTGGTTTCGTTTTCTTCGTCTAATTTTGAGATAATAGACATAAGTGCAACTGTTGACCCCAACATAAATACTGGATAGATTATTGTTTTTAAGTCCGTGGAGTTGGTTTTAAGCATATAATTACAATACATATACAAAAACATATAACAAGTAGCAGGATATATAATCATCTGAATTGCCTTTAATGATGATGCCGTTGTTTTCTTTTTATCAATCATAAAAGTACGCAACATCATTGCAATGATCAGTTGATAAGTTTTAACGGTAATACTGATAACCGTAAACAAAATATAGCTGTTTCTGATAATCGTTATTGTTAAACCAAAGACAGACAGCGCATAGGTTATAAAGACTTCAACAATAAGGGAAAATAAATTAAACAGAAATGTAATGAAGGTTTTATAGATAAAGTTTCCGCTGAAGGCAGAACATACTGCAGCTATCGACGCTATAATGGCAATATAGTTATAAAAAGCATGTGTGTCGGCACCTATCATAGAGGTTGTTATATTGATAGTAACTAAAAACAGGTTTAATTCAACCCAAATATTTCTTGTTTTATAAGTAGTCGTCAAAAATGCGTTGGCGAAAACGAATAATGCCCAGTTTTGCAATAAAACAAGAACAGGACCTAAAATATACTCCATCACATAGCCCCCTTCCATTTAAGATATGCCTGCATAATATCCCGCCATCTTTTCTGGGCAGCTGGCAGATTTGTGCCGTCAGTCAGATTAATTGTATAGTTTTTCAGCTTCGTTATATGCTGCATATTTACAAGATAGCTTTTATGTATCTGTACAAATCCTTTGTCGCACAGATAATTTATGGCATCTGCCAGCGGCTGGCGCACAGCATAGCTTATCATCCGGTTGTTTGTGTGTATAATTGTGGTTTTGTCCAAGCTTTCCAGATATACAATATTTTTCAGTGGCAGGGTCACATCTTCGCTGTTTATTTTTATCTTGTATACCATGCCCCGAAAATTCATCTGTTTCATAACATCATCCATTGTACTTTCAAACAGTGCATCCAGGTCATTTTTTAATATATAAGCAAAGGCTTTCACATTGTAACCGGCAGGGGCGTACTGCACATATCCCGACACATACACCAATACAATATCTCGGTAATTTTTCCTTATTTCGTGGGCTATGGCTATTCCGTTTTCCTGCCCCATATCCACATCAAGAAACAGCAGGTCGCATTCTGCCAGGTTACTTGCCAGCAGGTCACTGCCGTTTGTATAGCTATGCAGACTGTATTCCAACCCTTTTTCAGCACAGTATTTTTCTATCAGCATCGCCAGCTTGTCCACACCGGCTATATCGTCATCACATATACTTATTCTCAGCATCTTTTTCTCCGTTAATCTTATTATTTATAATTATAGCATTGGTGTATACGATGTCAAACTGCCGCCACCCGTTGTTTACGGCAGATTACCTGCTGTTCACGCCTTTTTTGTTGAAAATACTTTTTTATATGTTAGCATTTAGCCATATCACAGTAGCAAAAGAGGTGTTGATGTTGAATATGCTGGTATTTTCCCGGGAGGATTATAAAAATCTGTTTTATGAAAACTGCGAGTACAATGTTATGTATACAGCTGACTATCATACCGCGCTGAAACACATCAGAAAAAATACCACAGATATCGCAGTGCTGGATTTTGATATTCCAGGGGCATCACTTCTTTGCAGATATGCAGCCGACAGCGGTGTTACAGTTGTGTCATTATGCCCAGACAATTCTATGGTTATTAAAACAGCTTTTGAAAACAGCACAGATGAATATATTGTAAAACCATTTACATCTTCACAGTTTCTCCATCGCATAAAATTTGCAGTTTACCATAAAAAACAGTTGTTTTACACAGTAGGGGATATAAGGGTGGATACATCTACAGGTGCTGTTAAAAAATCAGGTGAGACAGTTTATCTTTCCTATATGGAATACCGCTTGTTGCTGATGTTTTTGAAAAACAAAGGCAGAGTTCTCAGCCACAAGGAAATTATGGAAAAAGCATGGGGGAACGACAGCCAGTTTTTACACGGAAATACACTTACGGTTTATATCAAGCGACTGCGCCAGAAACTGGAAGATGACCCCAATAATCCCAAGGTACTTAAAACAGTACGAGGTGCAGGATATTATATGGCGGAATAGTTTTGTTTCCCCTAAACAAAATAGAACTTTAAATTTTGTAAAATTACAAAATAGTAAAAGCTTTTATTATATGATATTATATATATAATATATGAAAGGGAGGAAACTTACTATGATTCTTATAAAAAACGGTCTTGTTCACAATGCTATCGACCCACAGCCATTCAAAGCTGATATTCTCGTAGGCAACGGCAAAATTGTTAAAATTGACAAAGATATCCCGGAAGGCGAAAACGTAGATCTGGTTGACGCAGAAGGTATGCATATCTACCCTGGTTTTGTTGAAGCCCACGGCCATATCGGTCTTGACGGTTACGGCATTGGCTATGAAGGTATGGACTATAATGAAATGAACGATATCGCCTGCCCACAGATGCGTGGCATTGACGGTATCAAAGCTATGGACCCTGCTTTCCGTCAGGCAGTTGAAGGCGGTGTTACAACTGTATGTACAGGTCCTGGTTCTGCCAATGTGCTGGGCGGTACATTCGTGGCTATCAAAACAGTAGGCCGCCGCAGTGACGATATGGTCGTTAAGGATAACGTTGCTATGAAATGCGCTTTTGGTGAAAACCCAAAACGTGTTTATCGTGACAAGGGCAACTCCACACGTATGTCTACATCTGCAAAACTCCGCGAAATGCTGTTCAAAGCAAGAGAATATGCGGCCAAAGTTGATGCAGCAGGCAACGACTATTCCAAACGCCCGCCATTTGATATGAAGATGGAAGCACTTGTTCCGGTTATCAAAGGCGAAATGCCTCTCAAAGCACACGCACACGCAACAGATGATATCTTCAATGCCATCAGAATCGCAAAAGAATTCGGAGTAAAAATGACTCTGGAACACGTTACAGAAGGTCATCTTATTGTTGAAGAACTGGCAGCAGAAAAATATCCACTGGCAGTTGGTCCTACACTTACATCAGCCTCCAAATACGAACTGCGCAACAAAAGCTGGACAACACCTGGTGTTCTGGCTGCTGCTGGCTGTCAGGTTTCCATCGTTACAGACTCACCTGTAGTTCCACAGCAGCATCTGCCTCACTGTGCAGGTATGGCTGTTGCCGCAGGTATGGACCCATTTGCAGCATTGCAGGCTATCACAATCAACCCTGCAAAACACATCGGTATCGAAGACAGAGTTGGTTCCATCGAAGAAGGCAAGGACGCAGACATTCTTATCACAGATGGTGACCCACTGGAAATCAGTACAAAAATTCTGAAAGTATTTGTAAACGGCAATCTGGTTGTAGAAAAATAAATGTTCTTTTAAATCAAGGGCAGGGGATTAAACCCTGCCTTTTGTAATATAATCTCATATTTGTATATTTTAACCAAATAAAAAATATTTTTTGTAAACTATTGACAAAGTGAATTGTATTTGGTATTATATTTGAGGCTCAGAAAAGAGCCCCCGATATGTAGAGAATGAAAACCCATTCTGTGTACAAGGTGCACAAAAAGAAAACCGAAAGTTCTACATGATTAAGCCATGTATACAAAGTTTAGTGAATGTTGCAAAAACACTTGCAATATAAAGCGAAACGATGTATCATAATTAGGCGACTGCAAAGATTATGCGTTGACACGGGAGGTTGCCACGAGAATTGTGGGTTTTTCCGTTGAGTATGTCCGATCTTTGAACCGGGCGATTAAATATTGAAATGCGAAGGGTGTATGACCACAAAGGGTGGTCCAATGGCCGAAACAACGCGATTAAAAGGGTTGGGAGACCCTGTGTTCCGATGTAACTGCTGGGCGGTTAATCGGTTTTTATCGTGGAAGGGCGCGAAACACCCGGCGCAGTGTTCAATGTTTAAAATCCGCCGCTACATTTTTTAATATTATAAGGAGGCGTTATTATGGCAGTCAAAGAAAAAATCAGAGTTAGACTTAAGAGTTATGATCATCAGCTGGTAGATGCTGCAGCAGAAAAAATCGTTGAAGCAGCAAAAAGAACAGGTGCAAGAGTATCTGGTCCAATCCCACTTCCAACTGAAAAAGAAGTGATCACAATTCTGAGAGCTGTTCACAAATACAAAGATTCCAGAGAACAGTTCGAAAACAGAACTCACAAAAGAGTTATCGACATTCTGAAACCAACAAACAAAACTGTTGAAGCTCTTACAAGTCTGCAGCTCCCAGCAGGCGTAGAAATCGAAATCAAGCTGTAATATATAAATACATTATATATAGGCAGCATCTCTCAACCGCAAGTTGGAGTCATGTTGGCGAAAGCCAACCAATAACCTAACAGGAGGCATTAAGAAAATGCAAAAAGGAATTATCGGCAAAAAAATCGGTATGACACAGCTTTTCGATGAAAAAGGTATGGTAGTACCAGTAACAGTAATCGAAGCAGGTCCTTGTGTTGTTGTACAAAAGAAAACTGTTGAAAGCGATGGCTATCAGGCAGTTCAGCTCGGTTTTGGCGAAGTGAAAGCTCACCGTCTTACAAAACCAGCTAAAGGACATTTTGAAAAAGCAGGCGTTGCTCCTAAGAAAACACTTAGAGAATTCCGCTTTGACTCTATCGAAGAAATCAACGTAGGCGACATCATCAAAGCTGACACATTTGCAGCTGGTGACAAAGTTGACGTTTGCGGCATCAGCAAAGGTAAAGGTTACGCTGGCGTTATCAAACGCTGGAACCTGCACTCTCTGAAAGCAACACACGGTACAGGCCCTGTTGCTAGACATGCTGGTTCTAACGGTTCTATCGACGGTGCAAGAGTTTTCAAAGGTAAAAAACTCCCAGGTCACCTCGGTGCAGAAAGAGTTACAGTTCAGAACCTTTCTATCGTAAAAATTGATGCAGAAAATAATCTGATCGCAGTTAAAGGTGCAATCCCTGGCGCTAAAGGCGGCATCGTTGTACTGACAGACAGCGTAAAAGCTTAAGGGAGGAAAACAAAATGGCAAAATTTGATGTTTTAGACATTAACGGTGCAAAAGTTGATACTGTTGAACTCTCTGATGCAGTTTTTGGTATCACACCAAACGAAAAAGTAATGCACATGGCAGTTGTAAACTTCCTGGCAAACCAGAGACAGGGTACACAGTCCACACTTACAAGAGCTGAAGTAAGAGGCGGCGGCCGTAAACCATGGAGACAGAAAGGCACAGGCCGTGCAAGACAGGGCTCTATCCGTGCTCCACAGTGGACACACGGTGGTGTTGCTCTTGGTCCAAAACCACGTGACTACAGCTACTCACTGAACAAAAAAGTTAAAAGACTTGCTATTTGCTCCGCTCTGTCAGCTAAAGCTGCAGAAGGCAAACTGGTAATCGTTAACGATTTCGCAATCAACGAATTCTCAACAAAAGCAGTTGTTAAAATGCTCGGCAACCTGAACGTAACAGGCAAAACACTGATGGTTCAGGCAGTTGCAGACAAGAAGGTTGTTAAGTCAGCTGGCAATATCCCAGGTGTACAAACAACAGTTGCAACAACAATGAACGTATACGACACAATCAACGCTAAAACACTTGTTGTAGACCTCGCTGCTGCAAAGAAACTTGAGGAGGTATTCGCATAATGAAAATGGCACAGGATATCATCATCAAGCCAATCATCACTGAAAACAGCATGAAAGGCATTGCTGACAGAAAATACACATTCCAGGTAGCTAAAGACGCTAACAAAATCGAAATTGCAAAAGCAGTTGAAGAACTGTTCGGCGTAAAAGTTTCTAAAGTAAACACAATCTCTGTTCGCGGCAGATACCGTCGTCAGGGTTGGAAAGGTGGCTACACACCTGCAACTAAAAAAGCTATCGTAACACTGACAGCTGAATCTAAGGGCATCGAATTCTTCGAATCAATGTATTAATAAGCCCTCCGTCTTAAACATTAAGACGTTTTTAAGTATGGGAGGCACAAAAGGTGCTTCTCGCAAAAAGACTCATAAGGAGAGTGAACCTAAATGGCTATCAAAAGATTTAAACCGACTACTCCATCACGCCGTAACATGGCTGTAACAGACTATTCGGTTCTTTCAAAAGTAGCTCCAGAAAGAAGTCTTCTGGAACCTATGGCAAAAACAGCAGGCCGTAACAACACAGGCCGCATCACAGTTCGTCACCACGGTGGTGGTAACAGAACAAAATATCGTGTAATCGATTTCAAAAGAAACAAACTGGATGTTCCAGCAACAGTTATGACACTGGAATATGACCCAAACAGAACAGCATTCATCGCACTGATCCAGTACGAAGATGGTGAAAAATCTTACATCATCGCTCCAGACGGTCTGAAAGTTGGCTACATCGTTATGAACGGTCCAAACGCTGACATCAAACCAGGTAACGCACTGCCACTCAGCGCAATCCCAGTTGGTACAGTTATCCACAATATCGAACTCTACCCTGGCAAAGGTGGTCAGCTGGTTCGTTCCGCTGGTAACTTTGCTCAGCTCATCGCTAAAGAAGGCAAATACGGTCTCGTACGTCTGCCATCCGGCGAACTGAGAAACGTTCCACTGAACTGCTACGCAACAGTTGGCCAGGTATCCAACGTAGACCATGACAACGTTAAAATCGGTAAAGCTGGTAAAAAACGTCATATGGGTTGGAGACCAACAGTTCGTGGTTCTGTAATGAACCCTGTTGATCACCCACACGGTGGTGGTGAAGGTAAATCACCAGTTGGCCGTCCAGGCCCAGTTACACCATGGGGCAAACCAGCTCTTGGTTACAAAACAAGAAACAAACACAAAGCATCTGACAAATTCATTGTTAGACGTCGCAACGGTTAATAAAGGAGTATCGATATGGGTAGAAGTGTTAAAAAAGGCCCTTTCGTGCAGCCTGTTCTTCTTAAAAGAGTAAAAGAAATGAACGCAGCTGGCGAAAAAAGAGTCCTCAAGACTTGGAGCCGTTCATCTACAATATTCCCACAGTTTGTAGGCCACACATTCGCAGTACATGACGGTCGTAAACACGTTCCAGTATATGTAACAGAAGATATGGTTGGTCACAAACTCGGCGAATTTGCACCAACAAGAACATACCGCGGTCACGCTGGTTCTAAATCATCTAAGTAATTAAAAGGAGAATCGATTATGGAAGCAAGGGCATACCTTAGACATGTCCGCATCGCACCAAGAAAAGTACAGATCGTTATGGACCTTATCAGAAATAAACCAGTTAACGAAGCTGTTGCTATTCTGCAGCACACACCAAAAGCTGCTTGCGAACCTTTACTTAAACTGGTTAAATCAGCAATGGCAAATGCGGAACACAACTTTAATATGGACAAAAACAATCTGTTTGTTGCAGAATGTTTTGTTACACCAGGCCCAACTCTGAAAAGAGTTATGCCAAGAGCACAGGGCAGAGCATATAGAATTCTTAAAAGAACATCTCACATGACAGTTGTTCTGAAAGAAATCGAAGAATAATAAGGAGGAAGCTATGGGACAGAAAGTTAATCCACACGGTCTTCGTGTAGGCGTTATTAAAAACTGGGATTCTCGCTGGTTCGTTGAAAAGAAAAACTTCGGCGATACACTGGTAGAAGACTACAACATCAGAAAAGTTCTCAAAGCTCAGCTTTACACTGCCGGTGTATCTAAAATTGAGATTGAGAGAGACTCAAAAGTACTCAGACTGAATATTTTCTGTGCAAAACCAGGTATGGTTATCGGCCGTCAGGGTTCCGAAATCGAAAAACTGAGAGCACAGGTTGCAAAACAGGTAAACAGACCTGTTGAAGAAGTTCTGATCAACATCACAGAAATCAAAGCTGCTGACGCAGATGCTCAGCTGGTTGCTGAAAACATCGCTGCACAGCTCGAAAGACGTGTTGCATTCAGACGTGCAATGAAACAGGCAATGTCCAGAGCCATGAGAATGGGCGCTAAGGGCATTAAAACAAGCGTATCCGGCCGTCTTGGCGGTGCTGATATCGCAAGAACAGAACACTACCATGAAGGCACAATTCCACTCCAGACACTTCGTGCAGATATCGACTACGGTTTTGCAGAAGCTAACACAACTTTCGGTAAAGTTGGCGTTAAAGTTTGGATCTACAAAGGTGAAGTGCTGAAAGGTGCTAAACCTCGTAGCAAAGGAGGCAACAAATAATGCTTTTACCAAAAAGAGTTAAATACCGTAGAGTACACAGAGGCCGCATGAAAGGCAAAGCTACTCGTGGTAATACAGTAACATACGGCCAGTTTGGTCTGCAGGCTCTTGAACCAGCATGGATCACATCCAACCAGATCGAAGCAGCTCGTATTGCTATGACACGTTACATCAAACGTGGTGGTCAGGTTTGGATCAAAATTTTCCCAGACAAACCAGTTACAGAAAAACCAGCTGAAACTCGAATGGGTTCAGGTAAAGGCTCACCAGAATACTGGGTAGCTGTTGTTAAACCAGGCAGAGTAATGTTCGAAATCGGCGGTGTTTCTGAAGAACTCGCAAGAGAAGCTATGCGTCTTGCTATGCACAAGCTGCCTATCAAGTGCAAATTTATCAAAAAGGATGAGGTAGGTGAATAGTATGAAAGCAAGTGAACTTCGTAACATGTCAGC
>JAFZGF010000070.1 GCA_017555565.1 Oscillospiraceae bacterium | reverse complement strand
GTTTTTCAGGGCCATTTATGGTTGCGATTCGCCCGCACCCTAACGCTGCACAAGTGTGGAATGCTCAGTCTGCTACAAATCGGGAAAAATTACAAACCTCATTCACTTTGTTCCTTCGCACTGTAATTTTTCCTCGATTTTCACAAGCATATCGCCACCTGTAAGCTAAGCTACGCTTTGCTTACCCTGGCTCTCTGCTTGTTCTCCGCAGACTTCGCGATTTGTATTCGGGGAAAGTATTTCCCCGAACCCCTTTCTGTTCGCTAAATCCCAATTTGTCCAACAGCTTATAAACACATTTTTACCCCATTAGTATATAGCACAAAGAACGGCCTATGGTGATAACCATAGGCCGTTCTTTTATCAATACTTGGGTTTATGAGGATTAGATTTCAGCCTTCCACAGACCGTGCAGGTTGCAGAATTCGTATGCTGCTACAGGTTTTGCGCTGCCGACTGGGAATACAGCAACTGGTTCGCCTGTGTGTTCCAGTTCTTTAACTGCATAGCTGCCATCTTCGAAAACAACTGCAATGAAGGAAATGTGGTGTTCTTCCAGCATTGGATGGATAACGCTGCCAACTGTAACTTTTACTTCGTTGCCGATGATTTCTGCAACTGGTACGTGTTTTTCGCCTGCAGCATCTGTTGTGTTGGCAGACAGCACTTTCATTGGCTGACCGCAGCAGATTGTTGGTGCTTTGGAATCGATAACTGTCAGTTCAACTTTTTTGCATCTTTCGCAGTATAAAAATTTAAGTTCTTTCATAATTTGTCTCCTTATATATCCTGAATGTTTTGTTGTTTTATTCTTTAATGATATAATATACTATTAAGAAAGAAATGTCAATAGCGGAAGCTACAAATTGTGCTGTCAATTATTGGTTACGTTCCACAATAGCGCCGGAATCCTTCTTTTTTACAAACTGGATTTCACTGAGTACAAGACTGCACACGATGAGACCGCCACCTATAAGCAGGTTCATTGTAAAAGGTTCATAACCGAACATCACGCTGAAAATACTGCCGAAAACGCCTTCCAGCATAAGAATCAGGCAGGCGGTAGAGGCAGACAGATATCTCTGGGCCACTATCTGCATAGACTGTGCCACAAAGTTGGAGCCAACAGACAGATAAAGGATAGGCAGGATAACTTTTGACCAAGGCACAGCCGCAAAGCTGACATCTTCAAACAGCACTGTGTACACAACACCTGCCGCAAAAAGAGTGATACCCATCATAAATGCGCCGGTGGAGAAATGGCCGCCTTCCGGCTGTTTTGCAAGGAAAACAATAGACAGACCGAAGAACAGCGCGCCGATAACTGTGTACAGGTCGCCGATGTTAAGGATGAATTCAGTTTCGAATGCGCCGGTCAGCACGCCCATACCTGCCATACATACAACCACAGCCAGCAAGTTGCGCAGTTTTGGCTTTACCTTAAAAATAGCCCAGGCCATAAAAGGCACCATAACCACGTTTGTGGTGGTGAGGAAGGATGAATTGGAAGGTGTGGTATACAGCGCACCCACCGCCTGGGTGATAAAACCCAGGGCATTGAAAGTGCCCACCAGCAGACCGTTTACAAACTGGTCTTTTGACATTGACATAATCTGCTTTGGAAAAGCCAGCAGGACAATGGCAGAGAATATAAAGCCGCGGGCCATATTCAGCATACCTGCGGACATACCGCCATCCAGGGCCATTTTGATGCCGATAAAGCCGCCGCCCCAGATAACAGTTACTATAACAAGCATAATAATTGCAGTACTTTTTTTCATTATTACCTCTTTATATATTTATTTCAGTAATTTAATATTATACCATTTTGAAATTGTTTTAGCAATGAAGTTATGGTGTGAGATTATTTCAGGCGAAAACGTAGCGGCTGTACCACCGCCCCCACAAATCAAAACCTCCCCAGCATAGCTGATGGTATGCACAAGCCCTAAAAGGGCATATTACCTGCTCACCTCTTAAAAGACACCGAAAGTCTGTCTGTTGCATTACACGCACTACAACCAATAAAGTGGTAATTTGTCATTCTGAGGAGAAATTTTATTTCGACGAAGAATCTTTGCTTTAGAGTTGTGTGCAGGGCAAAGATTCTTCACTCACTTTGTTCGTTCAGAATGACAGTGGGCTGCGCCCACTGCTTGAAGCTAAAGCATTTTCCTCCAGCATAGCTGGTGGTTGTCTGTATACAAAACCAAAAGCACCCTTGCGGGTGCTTTAATATTTTATATTACTTTTTATGTCCCCACACAACCTTTGGCCGGCCGTCACGATAGGTCAGCGGCAGGTAGGACAGTATGCCGTTGGCATCAAAGGTAAACTTTGCACTGCCCAGCCAGTAGCTGTGGATTCTTTCCATTCCGCTTTCGTCGCTGTTCAGTACAATTTCACTGTCTGCCCAGCCATCTGGCTTTTGCTGTGCCTGGCAGTATATGGTCAGCCGGCTGTCGAATGGGCCGAAAACATCACCCATAATTTCCTGCACGTTTTCTGGGATATAAACTTCTGTCAGTCGGTTGGCCATCATAAAGGCGCCGCCTGTTATGCCATACACATCGGCAGGGATATCCAGCTGGGTGGCTGTGCCCATTGCAGACACCAGCCATTTTCTGCCCTGGGTGTCCAGATGATAGACTAAATTAAGGTCTGTCATAAAATTGCCAGCCTTCCTTTAGCAGTATTTGATGCACAGTTCGCAGATATCTGCGGCTTTGTCGCAGTATTCTGAAATATCAAAGTGTTTTTCCACCAGTTCTTCACGGGCTGTTTCATCGGCGTTGTCGCTCATAGCGCGGATGATAACAAATGGTGTGTCGTTTTTGCAGGCGATGTGTGCGATGGCAGCGCCTTCCATTTCAACACAGTCAGGGTTGCAGAATGCGGCAATAGCGTTTTTCTGTTCTGTTTCGCCAATGAATTTGTCACCGGTTGCGATTTTGCCCACGATGTAAACTGTATCTGTTTCTTCGCAGGCACGGCTGGCGGCAGAAATCATATTTTCGTCTGCAAAGTAGCTGTCCATATTTGGATAGTGCTGGTTGATCATAGAGATTTCAGCATCGTGGTATGTAACTTCTTTGGAAACAACCACGTCACCTACACCGATTTTGCTGGTCATATTGCCTGCAATACCGCTGAAGATAATTGCATCGATACCGTATTTTGTGATGAGAAGCTGTGTTGCTGCGCCTGCGGCAACTTTGCCCATACCGCTCTGTGTCAGTACAACATTTTTGCCGTGGAGCTGACCTTTGAAAATTTCAAGGCCTGCAACTTTTTCGCTTTCAAGACCGGACATACGGCTTTTCAGCAGGGAAACTTCTTCCGGCATTGCGCCGATAACACCAATTGTTTTCATAATTTACCTCATATAATTTCAAATAAACATATAGGCGGGGGTGGAACCCCGCCCCTACATAATTATGCATAAAAATCTTTGTCCCAAGGGTCTTTTTCCTTTGGCAGACATTTGTCCCATGGCTCGTGGCCCTCATAGGTGTGGCTGTACTGCATATTGGCGGCGCGCTTCTGGCGGTAGCCATCTTCTTTCAGCCTTTTGTCATAACCGCTGACAAAGTCTTTTTTTCTGCCTTTTGCAGAATAGTCATCATAGCTGCTTTTTCTCAAAGAACCAAAGGAAAATTCCTTTTTCTTTTCGTTTTTTCTGCCCCGGTCCATATCAAACAGACCTTTCTGCATCTGTGGACGTGTAAAACTGCGGGAAGACTGCACCGTTCTGCCCCGGCTGGTGCGGGACTGCGGTCTGCGGCGTGGTTTTGACACCGCAATAATCAGCATTACAATAAACAGCCAGAACACTACAGGCAGCAAAAATACAAATGCAAAGTTCATAAAAACCCTCCTTATAACAAAATACTGTCTTTAATTTTATAATACAGGGTTATTGTGTGAAAAATGTTAAATTAAACGTTGAAACGGAACAGAGTTACGTCGCCGTCTTTCATAACATATTCTTTACCTTCACTGCGAACAAGACCTTTTTCTTTTGCAGCTACCATTGTGCCGCAAGCCATCAGGTCATCGTAAGCAATGATTTCAGCACGGATAAAGCCGCGTTCAAAGTCAGAGTGGATTTTACCTGCCGCCTGTGGAGCTTTTGTGCCTTTTGTGATTGTCCATGCTCTTACTTCTTCAGGGCCGGCTGTCAGATAGCTGATAAGGCCCAGCAGTGAGTAGCTTTCCTGGATAAGTGTATCCAGACCGGAGATTTCCAGACCAAGTTCTGCCAGGAATTCTCTTTTTTCTTCTCTTGAAAGACCGTTTACATCTTCTTCGATTTTTGCACAGATTGGCAGGCAGCCGCTCTTGTCTTCAGCTGCTTTTTTTGCAACGATTGGGTAGTACTGGTTTGCTTCGATGCCTTCCAGCAGGTCGTCTTCAGACAGGTTGCAGGCATAGATAACAGGTTTTGCAGAAAGCAGTGGCATTTCTTTGAACCATTCTTCTTCTTTTTCGTTCAGCAGTTCAAAGCCGCGGGCATTTTTGCCTTCGCCCAGGTATTCTTCCAGTCTTTCCAGCATAACCACCAGGTCGCCCAGGCTCTTGTCACCTTTCAGGGCTTTTTTGGTTCTGTCAATTCTTCTCTGTACGATTTCAAGGTCAGAGAGAACAAGTTCAAGGTCAATTGTTTCGATGTCGCGCAGTGGGTCAACGCTGCCTTCAACGTGGATGATGTCATCAGAGTCAAAGCAACGTACCATATGGATGATGGCGTCAACTTCGCGGATGTGGCTAAGGAACTTGTTGCCCAGACCTTCGCCGTGGCTTGCGCCTTTTACCAGACCTGCAATGTCAACAAATTCGATTGTTGCAGGTGTATATTTTTTAGGGTTGTACATTTCAGCCAGTTTGTCCAGTCTTTCGTCTGGAACTGCCACCACGCCTACGTTTGGCTCAATTGTGCAGAACGGAAAGTTTGCAGAAGCCGCACCGGCATTTGTAATAGCATTGAAAAGTGTACTTTTGCCTACGTTAGGCAGACCTACAATACCAAGTTTCATATTTACAAGACCATACCGAAAAATCCCACTGTTTATAAGGATTTTTCGCCTTTCTATAATTTTCGGGTAACAAATCGGGTAACATTTTCAAAAGCAGACAATTATCCCGATTACATACTTATCTATCCTAATATGATACACTATTTTTCGTGAAAAGTCCACATAGTAATACGATTATATGACATTATTACTTTTTTATGGTAATATAAAAATGTATAAAAAGGAGGTGATAATATGAAGTATACAATAAAAAATGATGATATCAGAGAACTCAACGGAAGCGAAAATGTAGATTTCCCTAAATATACTACGCAGTTGATAAATATCGCAAGTCAAACAGCACAAGGAACACGTCCTAATGTTGTAGGTCAATTATCAGATTTGTTTCCTGAATACTTAGGAGAAGAAGAAAACATTTCTGTTGAGTCTTGGACGAAGTGGTATCTTGAAAGACATCCAGAGTCTATGAATGCTGCAACAGACCGAATTTATAATCTTGTTGAAAAGTTGAAAGTAGCAATACAATTGATTGATCGTGATATGATTGAAAAATGGGTAAAAGACTTGGTAATCGATAAAACATATAATGGTCTTTATTTTCAGCAAGCTATATTGATGGATTTGGCTAAAAAGAAAAATATGCCGTTTCAGAGTTCAACAGCAGAAGACGAATCAAAAGGCATTGATGGATATGTAGGTGGTATTCCTTATTCTGTAAAACCTGTTTCATATAAAAGTATGGGGCATTTATCAGAAGAAATTAATGTGAAAATGATTTATTACAAGAAGACAAAAACGGGTTTATCCATAGAAGTGGAAGATTAATAAAGAAGTGCGCAAGTATGCGCACTTCTTTATTTATAATCACAAATGAAGTTTCCGTTGTCATACGATATATTACCTAATTCTTTTATATGAAGAGCTGTTTCTTGTTTTGTCTTTACCAAAAAGCCATGAGGGGTGTTCTTATAACATTTTTGTAATTTTTCTTCGTTAAGTGTTTCTATAAATTCATTATGTGATTTTATTCGATTTTTTATAAGGTTGTTTAAAACTTTTGCGTTCTCATTAATGTTGATTGTTGCAAGTTCAGAAATCTCTTTAGAGACTTCTATACCTATGCTGTTTCGTTGGGAAGCCATACAAGCCAAGATTGTTGTACCAAGTCCACAAAAGGGATCTAATACAGTATCTCCTTTTACGGAGTACATATTTACTAATCGATAAGGAATTTCCAATGGAAATGACGCGTTTCGTGCACGTGATGAATTGACTTTAGATATATTTTGAGAAGTTCCTCTAATTTCCCATAAATCAGAAAACCAAATATTTCGTTCTTCCCAAAAATATGCACTTTCTTGGCGTATAGATCTTTCGGATCCTTTGAAAACTCGTTTCCCACCTTTTCTGAATATTAAGATATATTCGTGTTCATAAGTTACATAAGCACCTGCAGGGTACATACCAGAGCCCATAAACTTGTTTGGGGCATTTGATTGTTTATGCCACAATATATCGGGAAGGACAGTATATCCCATATTAATAAATGTTTGTATAATTCTTGAATGATTAGAGAACATTTTAAAGGATTCGTTTACTGTTCTTGTAGCATCTCCAATATTTACACAGACAAAACCGTTATCGGCTAAAACTCTGTCACATTCGCACCAAATTGCATCGAGTAATCGATGCATTTCTTCAAAAGCTAAGTCGTAATCCTTGTTATTAAAGTGTTCCTTTATTACAGGAGATTGTTCTTTGAACATTTCATCCCACATTTCAATCATTGGATATGGTGGTGACGTAACAATAAGTTGTATCGATTTGTCGGGAATGCAAATCATATCGTTAGAATTTGTATTATATATTTTATGAGTAGTTATCATAAAAACTCCTTTATAGTTGATAAATACAATTATAACATATAAATAACTTGTTGTCTAGTATATTGTAATATCAATTGCATAAACTCATATATTTTTATTTTCGGTCGAATGGTCGAAAACAACAAAAGCCGTATTACTACAATACGGCTTTTTATTTTTCATTCCTTCAATTTGTTACCCGGGTAACAATTTGGGTAACAAATGGCGGTAACCTACATCAGATTACAATAACCGGTGTGAAATAAAAAGAGGGGTGATTTTGCGACCATCCCTCAAAATAACAATATACATCCCGTTTATGTGATTTTATATGAACTTATATATGCACCCGTTTTTTCGTAGGTTTGACTACAATACCAAGTTTCATAATCTATATTCCCCTTTTAATTTTCCTTTATTTTGCAGGGATTTTTAACATAATAAAATTTTTACCCATTATAGCTCCTTCTTTTTCAGAAATCACACCCAGCTCTTTCTTTGGCTCAATTTCGCTTGCTCGGATAATATCCACAGATTTTTCTTTCAGCATATTAATACCTCCTTTCTTCAGATTGAAGACAGTACACAAAACTAAATGTATTTTGTTATACTTCTTCATCTGTAGCCGAAAAAAGGAGGCAAGATGTTAAGTTTTATAAAAAATTTCACAAATTTGTTGTGTTTTGAGCAGATAATTGCTTATTTTAGAAATTCAGTATATTATTAAAGTAAATACGCAACTTTTTTTCCGTGATAAAACCTATCTTTTATGAGATAATAAAATAAATTCTATTAATATATTCTGAACAGGAGGGAAAGCAATGGCATACAGTGAACTGATTAAAAATTTCAACCGAAGCAGAGATTATATGCGCCAGTTTTTTGTATATGGTTTCAAGAGCCGTGAAGAATACAATGCTAAAAGTACCCGCTCCTATGATGATGAACGCCGCAGAATAGAAAGCTGGTTGGGTGAATATATGCAGTTCCGCCAGTCTGCGGAAGGCAAGAATGTGTTTATCTCCATAGACAGCCGCTTGTCCAACCACAATCCTTTGTACAAGGGATGGAAAGCAAAAAGTTTTACTGATAAAGACATAACTTTGCACTTTATTCTTTTTGATATACTGTACGATACAGAAGTTTCCCTGTCTATAAGCGAAATAATTGACAGAATAGAAGAAAAACTGTCTGCTTTTGAAACACCTATGGAATTTGATGAATCCACAGTGCGCAAAAAGCTAAAAGAATACATTGCCCAGGGACTGATAATCCCGGAAAAACATGGTAAAACAATGTATTACAGACGTAGTGACAATACAATGTTCTGCGGAACAGACTGCCTGGACTTTTTCTCGGAAGTTGCGCCTTGCGGTGTGGTTGGTTCATATATTTTGGACAGAGTTGGAAACCACAAAAAGCATTTCGCTTTCAAGCATCATTACATAACCTCTGCAATGGACAGCGAAATTCTGTACCAGATTTTTGATGCCATCAGACAGAAACGACAGATAACTTTAAACACCATTAACCGCCGCAAGGAAACAATTACAGAAAATCACGTTGTACCGCTGAAGGTGTTTATAAGTGTACAGAATGGCCGACAGCATCTGCTGGCCTATGCGCCACGCTTTGACAGAATAACATCTTTCAGAATAGACCGTGTTGATTCGGTTGTGCTGGGGGATATTTGTGAAGATTTTGATAGTTTGCGTGATACTCTGACAAATATGCAGCGGCATATGTGGGGCGTAAGTACCCAGGGCAGAAGCAATGAAAGAATTGAGCATATTGAATTCACAGTAACATATGGCGACAATGAACAGCATATCCACAACAGGCTGCTGCGAGAAAAACGCTGTGGCACTGTGGAGAGAATAGATAACAATACCAGCAGATTTTCTGCTGATATTTATGACAGTACAGAAGTGATACCGTGGATAAGAACATTTATCTGCAGGATTACAGACATCAGTTTTTCCAACAAAGATGTTGAAAAACAGTTTAAAGATGATATATCTGCAATGTACCAACTTTATGGTCTGGAAGGCGGTGAGCAGTAATGTTTTTTAATGAAATTTATGGCGCATATTATAATGCTGTTTCAAAAATTCTGGCAAAAGCCGTGGAAAAAACGGTTACTCCCAAAGATATAAGAAAAATCGTGGAAGAATCCGCCTTTGGCGAAAGCAGTATAAATATTGAAAATTCCCTTTTCAACGAAAAATGGCAGCTGGTCACAAAAAATGGTGATACACCGCTGGAAAACAAACCATCGTTGCCTCTTACCACGCTGGAAAAAAGATGGCTGAAGGCAATATCACTTGACCCAAGAGTAAAACTGTTCGGAGAGGATTTTTCTGATTTGTGGGATGTTGAGCCGTTGTTTGCCCCGGATGATATCTGCGTGTTTGACAAATATGCAGACGGAGACCCCTATGAAGATGAAAAATACATAAATAATTTCCGTCTTATGCTGGATGCCATAAACAGACAGTACCCTGTAAAACTGACCACCAAAAACAACAAAGGCGAAGAAAAATATATTGTTTTTCTGCCACAGTATATGGAATACTCTGAAAAGGATGACAAATTCCGAGTGGTGGGTTCTGGCGGCAGATGGGCAACTGTGGTGAATATGGGACGCATTATATGGTGCCACCCATATGTAAAGCCTTATACACCTAACACAAATACAAAGATGGTCCGAGATAAAGAAACTGTTGTTTTCCAGCTGACTGATGAAAGAAATGCTTTGGAAAGAGCGCTTATGCACTTTGCCCATTTTGAAAAGCAGGCTGAAAAACTGGCAGACAACCGATATAAAATAACAGTTACCTACGACAAGGACGACGAAACTGAACTGCTTATCCGAGTTTTGTCCTTTGGTCCTATGATAAAGGTGACCAGCCCGGATTCATTTATCAATTTAATAAAAGAAAGACTTATAAAACAAAAAAGTTGCGGACAATAAAAATGTTCGCAACTTTTTTTCCGTGATAATGGAAAATATTGGTAGTATCATAAAATCAACAAAGATACCCACAGCAAATATCTCACCATTGGCTGTAAGACCGTCCGGCTCATAACCGGAAAGTGTATGGTGCAAATCCATACTGGTGTTTAAAACGTATCTTGAACAAAGGCTCTTGCAGCAAATCGCAAAAAGTCAGGATGCCGGTTTAGAGGAAACTCCACCGGAGGTAGTCTATTAAAGGAGCCTTGGAATGCCGGGGTTGTATCTGGCCTTGCAGAAAGTAGATGACGGCATGCCGAATCAAAGCCGCCGTGTGACGGGAGAAATCAGTACACGGCAGGCACTTTGAAATCTGCACAGACCAATACAATTATGAAAAGCGCACACAGCAAACAGTGTTCTTATTATTTCTGTAACAGTTTTTATGTACTGATTTTAACACTAAACGCGCTTTGTGGTAAGAAGGAAAAGCACATACAGCAAATATTCTCACGCACTGATTCCTCTGTGAAATCAATTGTGAAAAAATGTGCTTTGCAAAAATGAAAGACGCCTGCAGCAACCCATAGACTTTTCTGGACAAAAAGAGACCCACTAACGGACTGTTTTACAGGTCTGAAGTGTACAAACACATAGGGCTGGCGTCTTGTTAACCGCAGGAAAGATGCACACAGCAGACTTAAAGTTTCTCCATTGACTGACAAAGAGTCACCTGTTTTATAGACAGACTTTTGCGCGGTGGGAACCCGCGCTGGATTAATACCATGCATCTTGTATAAAAGGCACTGACAGCAAATTGAATTTACATACTATAAATAGAAAAAAGTAAAGGTGCCTTGGAAGAATGAATTTATCAAAAAGGAGTGAATTTCATGTTGAAATATCTTAAAAACGCAGCCAATATGACATATACAGAAAACGGTGCTATTACATATGCTTCCACAAACAGCGAATGTCTTGACCTGTTTGGTACAATCGGCGCACTGCGCCACGCAGATGACAAAGAAATCATCACACGTTTTATCCGCGCTTTCACAGAAAATCCTGATATTGCAATGAAGTTGCTCTTTTTTGCAAGAGATATCAGAGGCGGTCTGGGTGAAAGAAAGGTTTTCCGCGTGGTAATGAACTGGCTTGCAGAAAACCATCCACAGACCGTAAAGAAAAATATTGAATATATCGCAGAATACGGCCGTTACGACGACCTGCTGTCCCTCTTTGGCACAGCCTGTCAGCAGGATGCTCTTGATTATATCAAAAGCCAGCTTACAGCTGATATCAAAGCCCTCAGTAATGGCGGTCAGGTTTCCCTGCTGGCAAAATGGCTGCCATCTGTAAATGCATCCAATGCTGATACAGTGAAAAATGCAAAAATCATTGCCCGTGCAATGGGTATGCAGGATTCCCTGTACAGAAAAACACTGGCACATCTGCGCAGTCACATCCGTATTATTGAAAATAATCTGCGTCAAAAGGATTACTCCTTTGACTATGAAAAACAGCCATCGAAGGCACTGCTGAAATACCGCAAAGCCTTTATGCGCAACGATGCTGACCGCTATGACAGTTTTCTGTCCAATGTGGGAAAAAGCACAGCAAAACTGAATGCCTCCAATGTGATGCCTTATGAACTGGTACAGCCATTTCTGCGTGAAGGCGGCTGGTATGACAGGGAGTATGGTTTTCTTAAAGAAATGTCTGAAAAGGAAAAAGCATCCCTCAATGCCACCTGGAACAGCCTGCCAGACTTTGGCGGTGATGAAAATGCTATTGCAGTTGTAGACACCTCCGGCTCTATGTACTGGCAGGCAAAACCGATGCCTGCGGCAGTGGCACTGTCCCTTGGTCTGTACTTTGCCCAGAGAAATAAAGGTGTGTTTGCCAATCACTTTATCGAGTTTTCAAGCCGCCCACAGCTGATTGAAATCAAAGGTGAAACCTTTGCAGACAAATTACAGTATGTGGCATCTTTCAATGAAGTGGCAAATACAAATCTCGAGGCAGTTTTTGACCTGATTCTCAGCACTGCTGTGACAAATCAGGTGACACAGCAGGAATTGCCTGCTAAAATAATTATAATATCCGATATGGAATTTGACGGCTGTATGGACGGTGCTTCCATCACAAACTTTGAAAAAGCGAAGGCAAAGTTTGCACGCTACGGCTATAAACTGCCACAGGTGGTTTTCTGGAATGTTGCCAGCCGTAACCGCCAGCAGCCTGTAAGAATGAATGAGCAGGGTGTAGCCCTGGTGTCCGGTGCCAACCCAAGAATCTTTTCTATGGTGGCAGGAGATATCGTTTCTCCTTACACATTGATGATGGAAGTTCTGGAAAGTGAGCGCTATGCAAAAATTGCGGCATAGCGCAGAAAGGAAAATGCTATGCTTGAAATAAAAGGTAAAATAAATACCGCCATCTGCTATGCAAAGGTGGTGGAAGATGAAGCCGTAGCCCAGATACGCCGTATGTGCGACTACGACTTTACAGAAAACAGCATTATCCGCATTATGCCTGACGTACACGCTGGCAAAGGCTGTACAATCGGCACTACAATGACAGTACACGGCAAAGCTGTGCCAAATATCGTAGGCGTGGATATCGGCTGTGGTATGTATACAATAAACATCGGCAAAGGCGAAATAGACTTTGAAAAGCTGGATGCGGCAGCACACTTTGTCCCTTCCGGCAAAAATGTGTGGGAAGGCAGACAGGAAAAGTTTGACCTTGAAGCACTGCGCTGCTACCGACAGCTGAAAAATACAAAAAGGCTGGAAAGAAGCCTTGGCACTCTTGGTGGCGGCAACCATTTTATTGAAGTTGACCGTGCATCTGACGGTACAAACTATCTGGTTATCCACACTGGCAGCCGTAACCTTGGCAAGCAGGTGGCAGAAATATATCAGCAGCTGGCAATTGACCTGAACAAAGGTATGGAAGATTATTTTGACAGACGTGATGAAATTATCCGCACATACAAAGAACAAGGCCGAAGAAAGGAAATTCAGAAAGCACTGGAAGAAATTTCCATTGATAAAAAAGAAACTACTATCCCAGAGGATTTGTGCTACCTTTACGGCAGATTTTTCGATGACTATATCCACGATATAGAAATCTGCCAGCAGTTTGCCACACGAAACAGAGAAAAGATTGCTGAAATACTGATAGACCGTGCAGGTCTTGTGGCAGGTGAAGCCTTCCACACAATCCATAACTATATTGATACTGATGAAATGATTCTGCGAAAAGGAGCAATCGCCGCCCACAAAGGTGAAAAGGTGCTGATACCGATAAATATGCGCGACGGCAGTATACTTGCTGTTGGTAAAGGCAACCCTGACTGGAACTATTCCGCCCCGCACGGCGCAGGCAGGCTGATGTCCCGCAAACAGGCAAAAGAAAAGCTGGATATGACTGAATATCAGCAAACAATGTCCGGTATCTACACCACATCAGTAAACGAAAACACCATTGACGAAGCGCCTATGGCATATAAATCAATGGCGGATATTATCGATGTGATTGATGAAACTGTGGATATTATCGAAATACTGAAACCTGTGTATAACTTTAAAGCAAATTAAAAAAGAACGGAGAATTCTCCGTTCTTTTTATATGCAAGGCTCTTTTTATAATTCGTATCACCATTTTCTCACCATTTTGGTGTGAAGATATGGTGGATTTTATAAATTTTTATGTGTATAAAATATGTTGTAAAACCGCTTATATGGCGGTTTTTTGTGCTTTTATAAGGATTTATCAAGATACAGAAACCGGCATTTTCATTTCGATACCTAATTTCATATATATAATTCCTCCTTTAAAAGGGCATAATTCAACACATATATCATACTATATTTTTATGTTGTTGTCCACAATACACCGAACAGAAATTTGCCTGTTTTTTATCTTAACGAATTAAATTTCAAGTCGGTATAAATACAAAAGTTAAATATTTGACATAGATTTCACATAACTTGTATTTTTGATTTCACATTGCGTCTTTAAAATGATAACTGTAGCAAACAAATGCACACAAGTCTTGAAAGGGGACATTATAATGAAAAAATTAATTACTATTGTTTTAGCCACAGTAATGGCTATGTCTGTTTTTACAGGTTGCAGCAGTGAAGTTGCCGGCGCAGTTTCTACAGACGGTTCCACATCAATGGAAAAGGTAATCGGTGCGCTGGGAGAAGCATTCCAGAATGATACAGGTATCACATTTACATATAACCCAACAGGTTCCGGCTCTGGCATTAAAGCTGTGCAGGAAGGCCGCTGTGACATCGGTCTTTCTTCCCGCGATCTGAAAGCCGAAGAAAAAGATGCAGGTCTTACAGGTACAATACTTGCATACGACGGTATTGCAATTATTGTAAACCCTGAAAACCCGGTTGCTGACCTGAGTGTTGAAACAATCGCAAAAATTTACAAAGGCGAAATCACAAACTGGGCTGAAGTTGGCGGCAATGATGCAGAAATCGTGCTTATCGGCCGTGAAGCAGGTTCTGGCACAAGAGACGGTTTTGAATCCATCACAGATACAGAAGATGCCTGCAAATACCGCCAGGAACTTACATCAACAGGTGACGTTATTACAACAGTTGCCCAGAACCCTGGTGCAATCGGATACGCATCAGTTGCATCTGTAAAAGATACAGTAAAGGCTGTAACAGTTGACGGTGTGGCTGCAACAGAAGCAAACATCAAAGATGGCAGCTATGTAGTACAGAGACCATTTGTGCTGGTAACAAAAGCAGATACACCGCTTACTGAATCTGCACAGAACTTCTTTGATTACATCACATCAGCTGATGCAAACGAGATTATCTCTGCAGCTGGCGTAGTTCCTGCAAACTAAGTAAATTCGCAGATGCGACGGTTATGCTACTGACCGCCGCTATTCTGCTATAAGGAAAAATATATGAAAACTCGTAAAAATAGCAAAAAAGTCAATCATGCAATACAGGATATAAAGTGGGAGACTGAATATAAGCACCAACAGAAAAAGAGAAACAGAACACAGACGATGGAAAATATTATCCACGGAATTTTTCTGTTGCTTGGCCTTATTACAGTAGGATGTGTACTGCTGATTACAGTTTATCTTGTAATCTCCGGTATTCCTGCAATTAAAGAAATAGGCATAGCTGATTTTCTGTTTGGCAAAGAGTGGGCATCCACAGCGGCCCAGCCTGAATACGGCATATTGCCATTTATTCTTACAAGTATCTATGGCACAGCAGGGGCAATAGTAATCGGTGTGCCGATAGGCTTTATGACAGCTGTTTATCTTTCAAAAATGGCATCACCAAAGGTTAAATCAGCTATGCAGACCGCGGTAAGCCTGCTGGCAGGCATACCTTCTGTTGTATATGGTCTGGTAGGTATGCTGGTGCTTGTACCGGGTATCAGAAAAATTTTCAATGTGCCGGATGGTGCAAGTTTGCTGGCGGCAATTATAGTTCTGGCAATTATGATTCTGCCTTCAATTATAAAAATGTCTGTAACTGCGCTGGATGCTGTGCCAAAAGAATACGAAGATGCTTCACTGGCATTGGGTGCAACACCTGTGGAAACCTATTTCAAAGTTTCTGTACCTGCCGCAAAAAGCGGTATCGCGGCGGCAGTAGTGCTGGGTGTAGGCCGTGCAATCGGCGAAGCAATGGCGGTAATGATGGTGGCAGGCAATGTGCCGAATATGCCGGATTCTCTGTTCCAGAGCGTTCGCTTTCTTACAACTGCGGTGTCCAGTGAAATGTCCTATTCCAGCGGGTTGCAGAGGCAGGCGCTGTTCTCCATAGCATTGGTGCTGTTCCTGTTTATTATGCTTATAAATGTGACATTGAACTTCTTCCTCAAAAGAGAAAAGGAATAAACTATGTTGAATCAATCATTATCACCCAAAAGAAAACGCTACGAAATGCTTATGAAAGGGCTGATGCTGGTATCAGTCGGGCTTACAGCCGCTTTGGTGTTATTTCTGCTTATATATGTTTTATCTCAAGGCATACCAAATATCACCTGGGAACTGCTTTCCACAAAACCAAGCTATCTTACAGAAAAAATCGGTATTCTGCCGGATATTCTTAATACTATTTACATAGTACTGGCTACACTTGTAATTGTACTTCCTCTGGGGGTGGGGGCGGCAATATACCTCACCGAATATGCATCCAACAAAAAGATAGTAGCGCTTATCGAATATGCGGCAGAAACACTGTCTGGTATTCCGTCCATCATCTATGGTCTGGTTGGTATGCTGCTGTTTTCCAACAGTATGGGTACCTGTCTTATGGCAGGTGCATTGACTCTGGTTATTATGAACCTGCCAACAATTATGCGCACCACCCAGGAAAGTTTAAAAACTGTTCCGCAGTCTTACCGCGAAGGTGCTTTTGGCCTTGGTGCCGGTAAATGGCGTGTGGTAAGGACAGTGGTACTGCCGGGCTGTGTTGATGGTGTGATCACAGGTTGTATTCTGTCTGTAGGCCGTATCCTTGGTGAATCTGCGGCTCTGCTGTTTACCGCAGGTTTTGCCCACGCAGTAAACGGTCTTATCGCAGGTCTCACTGCACCGGGTGCAACACTTACAGTTGCCCTTTATGTTTATGCAAAAGAGCAGGGTGAGTTTGGTGTGGCCTTTGCCATTGCGGCAATTCTTATGGTGCTGACAGTTATAATCAACTTTGCCGCAACCCTTGTACAGAAACACTTTGCAAAAAGGAGAAGTATATGAGCAATATAATCACAGTTAAAGATATGAACCTGTGGTATGGCGACCATCAGGCTCTTAAAAATATAAACATTGAAATCCCTGAAAAAAGCATTACAGCCCTTATCGGGCCTTCAGGCTGTGGCAAATCCACTTTTCTTAAAACCCTTAACAGAATGAACGACCTTGTTCCAAGTGTAAAAATCACAGGTGACATACGTTACAATGATACAGATATATTCAGTAAAGAAGTGGATGTAAACAGTCTGCGAAAAGAAATCGGTATGGTTTTTCAGAAGCCTAACCCATTCCCAATGAGTATATATGACAATGTGGCTTACGGCCCACGTACACACGGTATTACAAACAAGGCACAGCTGGATGAAATTGTGGAATCTGCTTTGAGAGATGCCGCCATATGGGATGAAGTAAAGGACAGACTGAAAAAGAACGCCCTGGGTATGTCCGGTGGCCAGCAACAGAGACTTTGCATTGCAAGAGCACTGGCTGTACAGCCTAAAATTCTGCTGATGGATGAGCCAACATCTGCTCTTGACCCTATTTCCACTTCACGTATCGAAGAATTGGCTATGGAACTGAAAGAAAAGTACACCATCGTTATGGTAACACACAATATGCAGCAGGCGGTGCGAGTGTCTGACTATACAGCGTTTTTCCTGCTGGGTGAACTGGTAGAGTTTGGCAAAACTGATGATATTTTCTCACAGCCAAAAGACAAGCGTACAGAAGACTACATTACCGGCAGATTCGGTTAAGGAGGACAGTATGAGAAACAGATTTGATGAACAGCTGTTTGAAATGAACAGAGAACTTATCGAAATGGGTGCTATGTGCGAAGAGGCCATTGCTTCTGCGGTAAAAGCCCTTACCACCGGAGATATTGCCCTGGCGAAAAGAGTAAAAGATACCAGCGGTTTTATTGACCAGAAAGAAAGAGATATCGAAAGCCGTTGTATGAAGCTGCTTTTACACCAGCAACCTGTTGCCCGTGACCTGCGCGCCATTTCTGCGGCACTTAAAATGATTACCGATATGGAACGTATAGGCGACCAGGCGGAAGATATTGCCGAAATTGTAATATCCATAGGAAATCACACAATGGATGGTCTGGAAATCATAGAGCAGATGGCAAGACAAACCGTAAAAATGGTAACAGACAGTGTGGATGCATTTGTAAAAAAAGATGTGGAACTGGCACAGGAAGTAATCAGACGGGACGATATTGTAGACAGCTATTTTTTAAAAGTAAAATATGATATAATTAATCTGGTTTCAGAAAATCCTGCTGACGGCGGCTTTGCCCTGGACCTTTTGATGATTTCAAAATATTTTGAACGCATAGGTGACCACGCAACAAATATAGCCGAGTGGGTAATTTATTCTGTAACAGGTATGCACAAGGAGGCATAATTATGATATGGTGTGTAGAGGATGACCAGAGCATCCGTGATATAGAATTGTATGCATTGAACTCTGCCGGATTTGAAACCAGAGGCTTTGAAGACGGACTGTCTTTCTGGGAAGCACTGAGCAAAGACAAACCGGAACTGATTGTTCTTGATGTAATGCTGCCAGGTATGGACGGCATTGAAATTCTGGCTAAAATGAAAGAATCTGCGGAATTTTGCAATATCCCAGTTATTATGGCAACAGCAAAGGGCCAGGAGTACGACCGCATCCACGGCCTTGATCTGGGCGCAGATGACTATATGGTAAAACCTTTCAGCATAATGGAACTTGTATCCAGGGTAAAGGCTGTTCTGCGCCGCAGTCAGCCACGGCAGGTGTCAAAACTGTTGAAAACAGGCGGGCTTGTAGTCAATCTGGATGAACACACTGTTATGGTAGACGGCAGTAAAGTGCAGCTGACATATAAAGAGTTTGAACTTCTTAGAATATTCCTTTCCCATCCGGGTATGGTGTACACCAGGGAACAGCTGTTTGCACAGGTGTGGCAGATGGACTATATGGGCGACTCCCGTACACTGGATTCCCATATCCGTACACTGCGCCAGAAACTTGTCGGTTACGGCAAGATGATTGAAACTGTGCGCAATGTGGGTTATCGCTGGGAGGCAGGCTATGACAAGTAAAATTTTTAAATCCATACTTTCTGTAGCCACTGCAGTTTTGCTGGCAAGCCTTGTTATTATCACAGGTGTGCTTTACAGATATTTTGGCGATGTGCAGGAATCCCAGCTGAAGGATGAACTCAGCCTTGCCGCCAGCGCGGCAGAACAGCTGGGGGAAGACTATCTTGCCAGCCTGGACTATGACAGATACCGTTTGACCTGGGTAGATGCCGATGGCAATGTTATTTTTGACAGCCATGCTGACAAATCCGCAATGGAAAATCACGCAGACCGTGAAGAAATAAAAGAAGCCCTGGCCTATGGTACAGGCAGCAGTATGAGACAGTCCTCTACTTTGACAGAGCAGACCATCTATGAAGCAACCCGTCTTGAAGACGGCAGTGTTCTGCGCATTTCTGTCAGCCGTGCAACAGCTTTTGTGCTGGTGCTTGGAATGGTACAGCCTATTGCTATTGTGCTGGTAATAGCTATCATTCTTTCAGCACTGCTGGCCAGCCGTATGGCAAAGCGGATTGTAGAACCGCTCAACAGGCTGAATCTGGAAAAACCCATGGAAAATGATGCTTATGAAGAACTGGCACCGTTACTGCGCCGCATCCATTCACAGCATAAAGAAATTGAATATCAGATGTGGACTTTACAGCAGAAACAGGAGGAGTTTGAACAGATTACTGACAATATGAAAGAAGCACTGGTTCTTCTGGACAGCAATGGCAGAATAATCAGTATAAACCCTGCGGCCAAAAAACTGTTTGGCATAAACACAGACTGCGTTGGCGAAGATTTTCTGACAATAGACCGCAAGCAGGATGTTCGCCAGGCAATCAATGAAGTTAAGGATAAGGGACAGTCCTTCTTTTATACCAAAAAGAACGGCAGAAACTATCAGTTTGATTTAAGCCGTATCGATGCAGACGGCAAGATCCACGGCATCGTTATCCTTGCATTTGACATTACTGAACAGGTCAATGCGGAAAAACACCGCCAGGAATTTACAGCAAATGTATCCCACGAACTTAAAACTCCGCTGCAGACAATCATCGGTTCGGCAGAACTTATGGAGCTGGGCATTGTAAAAGAGGAAGACACCCCTCGATTTATCAAAAGCATCCGCCAGGAAGCCGCAAGACTGGTTACTCTGATAGATGATATCATCCGTCTGTCACAGCTGGATGAAGGCACAGAAATGCCGAAAGAAGATGTATCTCTGCTGGAACTGGCCCGTGAAGTAACAGAAACATTATCAGATGCCGCAAAACTCAAAGGTGTATCACTGGAAGTGTGCGGAGACGATGGTGTTATCAGCGGCGTGCGCAGATTGCTGTATGAAGTGGTTTATAATCTGTGTGACAATGCCATCAAATACAACAAACAGGGCGGATATGTGAAAATTTCAGTCAGCGAAAATGCAGACAATGTGCAAATCAGTGTAAGTGATAACGGTATAGGTATTGCACCTGAACACCAGGACAAAATTTTCGAGCGCTTTTATAGAGTGGATAAAAGCCATTCCAAACAGTCCGGTGGCACAGGCCTGGGCCTTTCCATCGTAAAACACGCTGTACAGTACCATCACGGCAAAATTACTGTGGACAGCGACCTGGATAAAGGCACAGATATTTCCATTCAGTTCGATACAGATATTCAATAAAACAAAGCCTGACTGCTTTATCCGCAGTCAGGCTCTTTTATTTTGAAATTTCACATAGATTTGACATACATTTCACCCAGATTGTCTAAAAACTTCACATAAAAAATGATAGTATAATCCTGTTTCCTAATTATGTATACAATCAGTTTTTATAAGGAGTTATATATGAGCATATTCAATGTTTTTTCCCTGATGGGCGGCCTGGCGCTGTTTATGTACGGCATGGATGTAATGGGCAAAGCCCTGGAAAAAGCCGCCGGCAGCAAACTGAGCGCAATTCTTGGCAGAATGACAGCAAGCCCACTGAGAGGCTTTCTGCTGGGCCTTGGCGTTACAGCTGTAATACAGTCATCATCCGCAACAACAGTTATGGTTGTGGGTTTTGTAAACTCTGGCATTATGTCACTTAAGCAGGCCATTGGTATTATTATGGGCGCCAATGTGGGCACAACTGTTACCGCCTGGATTCTTTCCCTTACGGGCTTGCAGGGCGATAGTTTTATCATCAAAATGATGAAACCGTCTTCATTTGCACCTGTTCTGGCATTTATCGGCCTGCTGATGTATATGGGCAGCAAAAAGGATAAAAAGAAAAATATTGGTACAGTATTGCTTGGATTTACAATTCTTATGACAGGTATGGATATGATGAGCGCGGCAGTAAAACCCCTCAGCACTATCCCTCAGTTCCAGCAGCTGTTTGTTATGTTCCAGAATCCTGTAATCGGTGTTCTGGTAGGTGCTGTGGTTACAGCTGTTATTCAGTCTTCCTCTGCTTCAGTGGGTATTCTTCAGGCTCTTTCTTCCACCGGTGCTGTAACATTCGGCAGCGCACTGCCTATCATTATGGGCCAGAATATCGGTACCTGTATCACTGCTATACTGTCTTCATTTGGCACAACAAAAAATGCAAAAAGAACAGCGGCAGTTCATCTGTATTTCAATATAACAGGCGTAGTAATTTTTATGGCCGGATTCTATGGGCTGAATGCAATTTTTGATTTCCCATTTGTTGCAAATGTTATAGACCAGAAGGGCATTGCTGTTGTACATACAGCATTCAATGTGGTTGCCACAGTTATCCTGCTGCCTTGTGCAGGTCTTCTTGAAAAAATGGCTATGGCTACAATCAAGGATGACAAGGAAAGCGAAGAATTTGCATTGCTGGATACCCTGTTGCTGAACACACCATCCATAGCAGTTGAAAGAAGCAGAACAGTTGTAAACGAAATGGCAAAAACAGCCCTTAATGGCTTTATCAAGTCAACATCTTCAATTAACAGCATCTCTGATGAGTTTGTAAACGAAATCAAACAGATGGAAAAAACTGTTGATAAGTATGAAGACAAACTTGGCACATATTTGGTCCAGCTGACAGAGCAGGATATGTCCAGCGAAGACAGCCATCAGGTAAGCAAAATTCTGCACGTTATAAATGACTTTGAAAGAATCAGCGACTATTCAGTAAACGTGGTTAATACAGCTACAGAAATGATGGAAAAACAGGTTAAATTCTCTGACGAAGCTATGAGAGAAATTTCTGTTCTGGAAAATGCCACACATCAGCTGATGAATCTTACAGCAAAGGCTTTTGCTGATGATGACACACAGACAGCCTATGAAATCGAACCATTGCAACACGTTATCAGTGAAATGATTATGCAGATAAAAGATAATCATATTATGCGCCTCAGAAATAAGGAATGTACAATCGAACTGGGTTTTGTTCTTTCTGACCTGCTGAATGCATATGAAAGAGCAGCTGCACACTGTTCAAATGTAGCTATCGCAGTTATAGAATCAGCTTCTGCCGGCTTTGCACCACACGAATCTTCAAGAAACTACAGAAGAGACGAAGAATCTTCCTATCAGGAAATTTACAGAAATAATAAAGCAAGATTTTCCCTTATTTAAAATAAATTTGCCAGTTGCCCCGCAGTAATTATACTGCGGGGCAAAACCTTTATAGGCAACGGCCGGAAAATATTATAGGCTGTCAGCATTTCCTATATGGAACTGAAATGTTGTGTCATAGACAGTTTCGCCCTTACAGAAAGATGCAGTAACTGTATAGTGTGCAGGCCAGTCCGGTATATCAAAGATAAAATCTTCTGCCTGTGGGTCAAAAGTGAGGCTGTATTCGGATGAGTAATCCCAGTTTTCTATAAAGATTTCCACATCGGAAACCGGCTGTGTTGAAAACTTAAGTTTTCCGCCCAGATAGTCAACTGTGTCACCGTAAATTCCTGGTCCGTCGTAAAGGTTAAGCTGTATATCTCTCAAAACATCAGTTTCTTCATTGTTATGGCGAATATATTTTGTAATCTTTGCGGTGAGTGTGTGGTCAAAATAGCCGGAACTGTCGTGCAGTGCTACATCAGCCACCGGCAGTGGCGGTACAATAAAATCCACATATTCCCAGTCAACAGGCTGTGGCAGGTGATAGGTTCTCCACTCGTCCCTTTCATCTGCGGTATAGAGCACACGGATATAGTCTGTGTGCAGTTCCACAAATACCGAACCATATGGTCCGCCATACCACAACTCCACCATTTTTTCATCTTCTGAATAGCCGTAATTGCCTGTTGTTTCCTGTGTTTGCAGATTTGAAATATACTGTGTCAGCGCCATTGTGTCCACGTTGTCTGTTTTGGCATCGTATTCGCCGCCCTCGACTGTAATGCTGTGGGCGATAAAATCCGCAAGATTATGGCCACGGTAAACCGTGTCAGCCCCCATCTGCTCACCGTAAGCCAGCGCCACATAACCGTTGGACATACACAACACAAAGAATACCACTGTCACCATCAGCGCACCGGTGGAACGCTTCTGTGGTTTAACAATTGATTTCAGTCTGTATCGCATAGAAGAAAGGGAAGCGGAAAGGCAGGTGGTGAAACCTCGCTCATCCCCTGCTGTGTTCAGAATCAGATTTGCATACTGATATCTTGTGGCATCATCTGCCCCCAGCAGTACAGATTCGTCACAGCACAGTTCGGTGTCTTCTGCGCTTTTTTTCATAGCATACCACATCAGCGGGTTAAACCAGCACATAGCGGTGCAGAACATCATAAAAAATTTTGACTGGCTGTCTTCACGGCAGATATGTATCAGTTCGTGACGGAAAATCAATCGCAACTCATCGGCAGTATAATTTTTCTGTGGCAGTACAACCCTGGTACTGCGTCTGTACAGACCTATTGTCAGCGGTGTGGCCGCTTCTTCGCTTACTACCAGTTTGAATTTAGGTTTGTAGACTTGCAGTTCATCTATCTCAGACTGAAACAAATCCAGGATTTCACTGTCGGTTACGGGAACGGCGTTTTTCAGCAGTTTTCGGCGGAAAATCAGATGCTGGATGATATTCCACAGGAAAACCCCACAAAATCCTATAAGCCATACCACAGAAAGCACTGTTACGGTTTTTCTTGTGGTGTGAATTATAAAAATTGGCTGTGCCACCTTCATAAAATCGTGGCTCATCAGATACAGATAGTTTGGCAGCAGCCACAGCATTGCACAGGTGCGGGCGCTGATATGCCTGCGCAAAAATTGTAATGCAGGTAAAAGCAGAATATAGTAAAGGGAAATACTGATAAAAATTTCAAAGCACAGTGCCAGCATCATTTTAAGTGTGGATTCTGTGCCAATAAACTTAAGGCCCAATGCCAAAAGAGCAAACAGGTAAATTGGCAAAAAACACCCGTTTATAAGGGGGCGGTATCTCTGGCCGTTCTGTGCCAGAGCTTCGTCCCCATATTCCGTGTCATATCTGGAAAACACATCAAATGCCAGCACTAACCCCAACAAACCTACAAAAAAGATTTTCAGCACAAAGTTTTCGCTCATAATTCGTCCCTTTCCAAAAGGGTGCGCAGATGTGCAATTTCATCTTTTGTCAGCCCGCTGTCACACAGGGCATTGGCCAGAACAGAGAGATTACCGCCGCAAAGTTTCTGGATAAAAGTCTTGCTCTGTGCGGCAATGTAATCTTCCTGGGAAACAAGTGGAGTATAATAACTTCTGCGCCCGTTCTTTTCGATGGTTATAAAGCTTTTTTCACACAGCCTTGTCAGCAATGTCAGCAATGTGGTCATTGCCATAGGGTGTGTTTCAAACAGTATTTTTTCAATATCTGCCCTTGCCACTGGCGGCTGGCAAGCCCATAAAGCCTGCATAACTTCCTGCTCTGCATCAGGCAGGCGGCGGATAGTATTTTTCATATCATCACTCCTCTACATTTGTAGTACTAACTTTATTCTACAATTGTAGAGTTGTTTTGTCAATATCTCTGTACAGTCTGTCTGCTGATTGATGCAGCAATATGTTTGTTTTAATGCTGACAATAGGATATAATTATTTAAAAGTAATTGTAAAAAGGAGTACATCTATGATTTACGAACTTGTTTTCAGCGCTACGGGGCGCACAGAAAATGTATTGGATATTTTTTCTGCCCGGTGGGCTGGAGAAAAAATAAGAATAGACCTGTCAGATGTTAATTTTGACCGGGGAAAATATAATTTTACAGCCAGCGATGTGGTAATTGCCGCTTCATCTGTTTATGAAGGACGACTGCCTGCCCCAGTGGCCGAAAGGCTGGGCAGACTGAAAGGCAACGGCGCAAAAGCGGTGCTGATGACTGTTTTCGGCAACCGTGCAATAGATGATGCCCTGATGGAAATGAAAAATGTGATGACCGAGGCCGGTTTTGTGGCTGTGGCAGGGGTGGAAGCATCTGTACAGCATTCCATTATGCCGCAGGTTGCACCGACACGCCCTGACCCTGACGACAAAAAAGAACTGCAGGAATTTGCACAGAAAGTGCAGGAAATGCTGGAATCAAAAGCCGAATTTGGCCCACTTACTGTACCTGGCAACTTTCCGTACAAAAAGCTGGGCGGTCTGCCAATAAAACCAAAGGCAGACAGAAAATGCACAGCCTGCGGTCTGTGTGCTGAAAAATGCCCTGTGGGTGCTATTCCGAAAGACAATCCAAAAATCACAGACAAGGAAAAATGTATAAACTGTATGCGATGCACCGAAATATGCCTGGCAGATGCCCGTGATTTTTCACCATTGCTGATTAACGCTGTGCATATGGTGCTGAAATCAAAAGTAACCGACCGAAAACCAAACAAACTATATATTGCAGAATAAAAAGGTGATGCTGTGGCAAAGCTCAATGATGATCTGATTTATGAAATACTGTCGGTAGTGGAAGAAATACCCCCAGGGTATGTGGCCAGCTACGGACAGATAGCCGCCCTTATCGGCAGGGATAAAAATGCACGTCTGGTGGGGAAAGTATTGTCATTGTCCCAATATTACGGCCAGTACCCCTGCCACCGTGTGGTAAATCACGCAGGGCGAACCGCGCCGGGTTGGTATGAACAGCAAAGCCTGCTGAAAGCCGAAGGGATAATCTTTAAAAAGGATGGCTGTGTTGATATGAAAAAGCACCGTTGGCAGCCTTAAAAGGCATTTTGCCTTGTCTGTCAGATGGTTTTATGATATACTTTCTGTAATTACGATATAAGGGGAGTCACTATGATTAAACTGATTGCCACCGACCTGGACGGCACACTTATCAACAACAAAAGAAGCGTACCTGAGGATTTTGAGCAGGTGTGGAACATTCTCAACGACAATGGCATTGTGCTGCTGGCGGCTTCCGGCAGGGACTACAGCGGTGCCAGCGGATTTTTTGGCCCTATGGCTGAAAAAATGATGTTTATCTGCGACAACGGCGCAAACATCTATGACAAGGGCAAAGTGATAGAAACCCACAACATCCCTAAAGAAAAAGTCCACGCTATGCTGGGTGAAATCCACAAAATCGAAAATGCAGACCCTATGCTGTGCGGCACAAAGGGTACATATGTAACAGCAGGCAGTCCAGCCTTTATGGAAAAGATGGCAAATCACTATTCTCCGCTGACCTGGGTGGACAATCTGTATGAAATCGATGATGACATTTTCAAGGTGAGTGTTTATGACGCCACCGGCGATATCAAAAACCATACATACCTGCCTCTGGTTGAAAAGTTCCGGGGTGAAAACACCATTCATATGTCTGCCAACATCTGGGTAGATATTATGGACAAAACTGCAGACAAGGGTCTGGCTATCCAGAGCCTGCAGAAGATGTTTGAGGTAACAAAGGAAGAAACAATGGCTTTCGGCGACTTTTACAACGACGAACCATTGCTGAAAAATGCAAAATACGCCTTTATTATGGAAAATGCTCCCGATGACCTGAAAGAAAAATATCCATACCGCACATCATCAAACAATGACAGCGGCGTAACCAAAGCCATATGGGAATGGGTAATCGACAAATATAATCTGAAATAAAACAAAAAGCTCTGAAGTGAACTTCAGGGCTTTGTTTTTTTATATAAAAATTCATGCGGGACGGGAAACACGTCGCCTACGCCGGTGAAAGCAGACGCGGGATCTTCACAGACAAAGTCTGCCCAGAATGACAGCGTGTCAGTTTAAAGCAGAAAAATGTCATCCTGAGCGAAGCAAAGCGCAGACGAAGGATCTTCGCTGTGGCAGAAATATAAAAAGCTGTGCTTTCACGGTTGCTTCAGTGCATAGATTCTTCACTGCGTTCAGAATGACAGAGTTTTAGTCTGTGGGTTTTTAACGGGTTGGATAAACTTCATTTTTGGAATACGGGACGGGGAACCGTCCCCTGCACCATATTTGTTGTTTTAAATAGTCCGGCAGGGATGTCCCACGTGGCCTACGCTGTTATTTGTTGTAAATCTCTATATTTCTCTGCAATACTTTCAGCCCGCGCCAGCCGAATGGACGGGATTTGTAGATGTTTTCCACATTTTCTGCCGTAACTGTTGAAAAGATATCATCAGAGAAAAGGTTTGGAGCTTCTTCCACTTTTTTGTTCATCGGGCAGACTGTCTGGCAGATATCACAGCCGAAAACCGTGTGGGCGCGGGCCAGTATATCTGTTTCTTCCAGTGTTAGTTCTCCTTTTTTCTGGCTGATATGGCTGGCACATTTTTCGGTGATGACGCCACAGCCGATGGCACCGCCAGGGCAGGCTTTTGCACACAGACCGCAATCAAGGCAACCCTTGTCTTCATAGCAGACAGTATCCAGCGGCATATCGGTGAGTATTTCGCCGATAAACACCCAGCTGCCGAACTGCGGAGTGATAAGCAGGCTGTTTTTGCCTTTTACACCCAGGCCAGCCTTTACACACATATCCACCTCGTCAACGGGAGAAGCGTCCACAAAAGGTACGAAGCTGTAACCGGGATACTTTTCCACAAGGTTCTGGCATATGGATTTTAGTTTCATACCAACAACTGTGTGATAATCGGCCACTGCACAGTATGCACTGATATTACCGCTGAATGCACTTTTGTTGAAATATGGGAAAATCATAGCGATTGCACCGGTGCAATTTTGTGGAATTCTGGCCTTGGAACGCACATTCAGGATGTTTAAATGTTGAAAACTTACGCATCCAAAATGGTAAATATGATGCTTTGATAGTATTTTATCCACAGTTTTTAAACCTCATTTTTCCGCTGTTTTTCTTATATTTTACACTATATATAGTGGTTTTTCCACCATATTTTAATTATAAATACAAAATATATTATGATTTTGTTTAAAAGTAAGGCTTTTTTGATGACTTTTCAACATTTTCAACATACTTTTCAACATATCCGGTGGAAAATGTTCAAAAACCCTTAAAATGTTGAAAACTCTGTTGAATATGTTAAAAACTGTGGATAATTACAATTTGTAATACAGTTTTTCTGTTTTCAACCGCAAAAATATTAAAAACTGTGATTTTCCTTTATTTTTTGGCAAAAATATGGGTAAAAGGTTTTCAACATGGTGTTGAAAACTGTGTGGAAAACTTTACAGATGGTATACCCTATGTATACTTTTTGGAAAAATGGTGAAATATTGTATTATTGTTTTTGGATTATTTTCTCATTTCAACATCAGAAATGTTTATAATTGTGGAAAAGTGGCAGAGGTCTGAGAATATATAATGGGCGGGGATGGAACCCCGCCCCTACACCGGTTGTGAGAACATCTGCCTTTCTGTGAGAAAAATCAACCGGCAACAAAAAAGGACGGTAAAACCGTCCTTTTGATTTATATATTATATTTTTTCGCCGTATTTCAGCTGTGCCAGGCCCTTTGTCAGCATTTCGCCACCGCGAACAAGGGCAGGACGGATAGTCTTTGTTTCTTCGCCTTCAAGGAAGTCAAAGTATTTTTCGTTGCCTTTGATGTATTTTACCAGCATAACATCCTGTTTTGCCAGGTAGCGTTCCACTTCGTCCAGCTGTTCCAGGGCAAAGTCTGCATCGGCAGACAGCTTGGCTTCCATAAGATAGGAGAACAGCTGTGCTTCGTCAGCATTGATGGCGCTGTCCATAAGCTGCTGGGTGATTTTCTGTGACTGTTTTTCCTTTGCCAGCAGGGTATCAATGTGTTTTACCATATCTTCCAGACGTTTTACAATATCGTCTGCATCAACAGAAATTTCCACAGTTGCCTTTGATTTTACTTTTCTGCGGAAGAACAGCATAAAGCCTGCAATAAGAATAAGCAGACAGCCTACAGCCATTGCCAGCATAAAGTTCTGCATTTTTTCCAGCTTTACATTGTAGAGGAACATATAGTAACCCAGTGGGCCAAAAACAAATGCAAGGCCTATAAGCAGTGTAATAAAGCCTGGCATAAGGCTTTTTTTCTTTTTAGGGGTTTTTTCAGCATCTTCCCACAGTTTGTACTTGCTTACACTTTCCAGCAAAGGAAAGGCGGTTTTTGCCATATTTACAAGGTCTGTCAGTTTTTCAGTCTGTGAGGCGTTGCCTTCCTGGCTGAGATACTGATACTGCATTGTTTCAAAAACTTCGCTGATTACGCTGCCGGTTTCATACAGACTTTTGGATTCGCGTATGCGCTGGGCAAGGTTGTCTTTTCTGGATTTATATATTTCGTAGAAAGTCATATTATATCTCCCCCGTGGGTTATAGTTAATTTAAATATAAACCAAATTTTTGCAGTATGCAAGAAAAATGTTTGTAAAAGGGAAATAAAGGCCCTATTTGGCGGTTTATGGAGTATTTCAAATAACAGATTACCTTATGGGTACAACGGGATTTTGGGGTAATAATGAACACTTTGATGTTATTGCCGCTCGGGCGCTACGCTTCCACGCGCTTTTGGTTACTTTCTTCAAAGAAAGTAACGCCAGCGCAGCGTAAAAAAGGGTTTGTGCTTATACAAGAGCAAGGATTCTTCACACCTGCGGTGTTCAGAATGACAGAATTCTGGTTTTGTGGTAATAAGATTCCTCGTCGCTTCGCTCGCTCGGAATGACAAAACAATAACCTATGCTGTTTTTCAACGGGCGGGGGTGGAACCCCGCCCCTACAGTTTGTGCAAGCTGTGGTTTTGATATGCGGGACGTCCTGGAGGCCGCCCCCTACGCAAGAATTTTATTTGAGTGGTTTTACTGTGGGCGGATGTGGGCATGTGCCAGTCATAACTAACGACAGTTTTTAGATACGGGACGATAAACCCGCCCTTACAAATATTTATATTTTACAGCAAAAAGAAAAGGAGGTACTGTACAGTACCTCCGTAATTCAAAACTTACAGTTCGATTTTTGAGTAAAGGCCGAATGAGGATTCGTCAATCAGTTTTTCTTCTCTGGTTTTCTGTGCCTGTGGTGCAGCCTTTTCTTTTCTCTGTCTGTTGTTTTTGTTGTAAGGCTTTTTGCCGCCTTTTTTGTCGTTGTTGCGTGGTTTTGGTGTTGTGGAATAAACCATTACACGACGGCTTGCGCCTTCGCCTTTGGATTCACTCTTAACGCCTTCGATCTGTGAGATTGCTGCGTGAATGATGCGGCGGTCGTATGGGTTCATTGGTTCAAAGCCGAATGGACGGCCAGACTTCAGAACTTTTGCAGCTGCTTTTTTAGCTGCTGCTTCCAGGTCTTTTTCACGTTTCTGACGGTAGTCAGCCACGTCAACGCTGATTTTTTCAAAGCTGTCATCAGAGCGGTTTGCTGCAAGGCCTGTCAGGTAGGAGAGAGCTTCCATTGTTTCGCCTTTTCTGCCGATAAGTGCGCCTGCGTCCTCGCCGCTGATTTTGATAACATAACCAGTTTCGCTTTTAACTGGAGTGAGAGTGTAGTTGCCTTTGTGGAACTGGCTGATTACACTTTCAAGGAAGTCCATAGCGTATTTTGCTTTTTCGGAAAGTTCGTCATAGGAAACAACTGTTTCTTCCACTGTTTCAACAACAGGTTTAACTTCTTCTTTAACTTCCTGCTTTGTTTCTTTAACTTCAGCTTTTGCAGGTTTTTCAGCTTTTGGAGCTTTTTCCTGTTTTGGCTGCTGTTTTGTTTCTTTTTTGTTTTCTTTTTTAGGCTGTTCTTTTTTAGCCTTTGGAGCCTGCTGTTTTGCAGGTTCTTTTTTATCTGCAAAGATATCCTTTACGCTGAAAGCTTCTTCCAGTTCGCTTACTTTAACCTGTGCAGGTATTTTTTTGAAACCGAAGAATTTCTTTTCAGGATACTGGAGAACTTCGCAGGTTACTTTTTCTCTTGGGAGCTGCAGTTCAACCAGAGCAAGAGCGATGGCTTCATCAACTGTAGCTGCTGTTTTGATAACTTCTCTCATTGATTATTCACCATATTTTTCTCTGTCCTGAGCGCGTGCTCTTTCCAGACGCTGTCTTACTTTTTCAGCTTCGTCTTTGTTTTCGATAGTTTCTTCTACGTATTTGTCGCCTTTAACAGTTTTCTGTTTTTCTTTTCTCTTCTTTTCTTCTTCTTTTTTCAGTCGGCGTGCTTCCATAATTTCTTCTTCAATCTTTGCTTTTTCTTTTTCAGGATTGATGAAGATGCTGAGCACGAATTCCTGTGCGATAGCGAAAAGGCTGGAGAAGATCCAGTAAAGAGAAACACCGGCTGGGATTACAAATGAGAAGTAAGCCATCATAACTGTGGACATCAGCAGCATGGAAACCTGCTGGCCGCCGCTTGTCTGCTGGCCGGAAAGTTTCATTGTAATAACCTGCTGTACAACCATTGAACCAACAACCAGTACTGGGATAATCAGCAGTGCGTTGAATGCCAGAGTTGGTGTAACTGTAAGGTCAAGGCCGAAGAATGAAAAATCGAATGCCTGGATTTTAGAGATTACATCTGCTTCCAGCAGACCGGAGAAAGCTGATGGATTGCTCTGTACAGCTTTGATGATGTCTGTCTGTGGAGAGTATCTGGACATTGTGCCAACCATTTTTTCAACAACAGGTGTAAGTGTTGTGATAACATCGTTGGAAACACCCATGATGTAACGCAGTGGTTTGTAGATAACATCGATAAGACCGAAGAGGATAGGCATCTGGATAACCAGTGGCAGACAGCCGCTTGTCATAGAGAAGCCGTGTTCGTTCTGCAGGCGTGCCAGTTCTTCGTTCTGTTTTGCTGGGTCGTCTTTGTATTTCTTCTGAATGTTCTGAATGAGTGGCTGGAAAGCGTTCATTCTGATCATTGATTTTTTCTGCTTGATTGTCAGAGGCATCATCAGAAGTTTAGTAACAATAGTGAACAGGATCAGTGTGATACCGTAGTTGCCTACAATTTCGTAGATTCTGCTCATAATCCAACCGAGTGGGATTGAAATGATCTGTAACATATTATGTTTTCCTCCAAAGCCCTGTTATCTGGGCTTGTTTTTGTTTGTCCACATACCTTTCGGCGGGACAGGGTCATAGCCGCCCTTTGCCCAGGGATTACAGCGCAGTATGCGCCATATGCCCAGGAGAGGCCCTTTTACAACACCGTGTATTTCGATGGCCTGCATCATATATTCACTGCAGGAAGGCCAATAGCGGCAGTTGTCACCCAGGTGGGGAGATATGTATTTTTTGTAAAGCTTAATCGGGAAAATTAAAATTTTCTTAAGCATCGATGACTCCCGCATCTCTGAGCTGTTTTTCGATCTGAGGCGCTACTTCATAACTTTTTGCCTTTGCAGTTCTGCTGCGGGCAACCAGGATAATATCCCAGCTCTGTGACATATCAAGATTCAGCGAACGCACAGCTTCGCGGATAACGCGGCGGGCGCGGTTTCTCTTTACGGCACAGCCTACCTTCTTGCTGGCTGTAATGCCGATTCTTGTGTGGCCGTAGCGATTTTTAAGCACATAGGAAACAACCAGCGGTGAAACCGATGATGTACCTTTGCGATAGCCTCTTACGAATTCAGTGTTTTTGTTGATTGCTTTAAATTTCATCTTTTACCTTTTCTTTCCGAAAAGTGTGTAGAAGTGTGTTTTCTTATCTCTGTGCTGTAAATAGAAATAAAGGCCACATAGAGTGGCCTGCATCATTTATTCAACAAAAATAAGAGAACAAACAAAGGCTGGATTAAACGGAAAGTTTTGCTCTGCCTTTTGATCTTCTTTTAGCGATTACTTTTCTGCCGTTTTTTGTAGCCATTCTGCCCAGAAAACCGTGTACTTTGGATCTGGATCTTTTCTTTGGCTGATAAGTTCTTTTCATTAGTTTTGTCCTCCTGTTCAGATTTTTTATATATGCAAACGGGATTGTCCCGTTGCCAACTGATTGGTGCAAGCATAGCCTTGCAATTTAAGAGTATATAATAAATAAAGGGTAAATGTCAAGGGGAATTTATTTGTAATTCTGGTAAAAAGGGGGAGTTGTAAATGGTTGGTGCTTATCCAATAGCAAGGATTCTTCACACCTGCGGTGTTCAGAATGACAGAATTCTGGTTTTGTGGTAATAAGATTCCTCGTCGCTTCGCTCACTCGGAATGACAAAACAATAACCTGTGTGGTTTTACAACGGGCGGGGGTGGAACCCCGCCCCTACAGTTTGTGCAAGCTGTGGTTTTGATATGCGGGACGTCCTGGAGCCCGCCCCTACGCGAGAATTTTACCTGGGTGGATTTATTGCGGGCAGATGTGGGCATGTGCCCATACGGGTCATTGCAAACGGCAGTTTTATAAAAGGGGTTCGGGGAATATTCCCCGAATATTAATCGCGAAGTCTGCGGAGAACAAGCAGAGAGCCAGGGCAAGC
>JAFZGF010000069.1 GCA_017555565.1 Oscillospiraceae bacterium | reverse complement strand
TGTGAAACATGCTGCGATCATAAATGCGATGTTAACAGAACGACCTGTCATACCAAGAGCGGAAATGGACATAACCATAACGCCTGCACCGATAATCTGACCAACAGCGATTGACATCAGGTCCATAAAACCAAGAGTACCTTTAGACTGATTATTAGCCATGATTTTTCTCCTTTTCAGAAAGTATTAAACGATAGACGAGGCCAGTACAATACCGTATACCGACCTGTTTGATTTAATTATACACACTTTGTTCATAATTTAGCAATATTTTAAAATATCCTTATTTAATTTCTGTAATGTTATACAAATCCGATATGAAATTTTAGGCAAGACTGACATCACGCTAACACTTTTTTTTGATAAATCTGTCTTCTCTTGTAACTCCTCTTAAAATTTTGGTATTTTTTAGGACAACATTGTTAAATTGTAAACTAACTATTTTGTACGAGAATTTTAATAATTTATATTTTCGCTATAAAATCGGCCAAGTAACAAAGATTTACAAATAAAAACGCACCTTATAACAAGGTGCGTTTTATTATTCTGAGCCGTCTGAAAAGTATAATATTAAAGCATTGGGCTCCATATTCTGAGCATAAGCTGGAGGATACGTTTTATAAAAGGCGTCTTGGATACATCTTCCATTGTGATAAGTCTGCTTTTTGAAAACGTGTCTTCAAAATCGTGTTTTACAGCCGCCGGCATAGATCCGCCATAAAAGCTGCAGCAGTTTTCAAAATTCAGATACATTGAACGGAAGTCAGTGTTGGCTCCACCCACAATGGCCTGCATATCATCGCTGACATACATTTTTGCGTGGATAAATCCCGGGGTGTATTCATATATTTTCACACCGGAGTTGATAAGATGTCTGTAATAGCTCTGGGTTACATAATATACATACCATTTATCCGGTATGCCAGGCACAACAATGCGCACGTCCACACCACTGCTGGCCGCAAGGGTGAGGGCAGTGAGCATTTCGTTGTCAATAACAAGATAAGGTGTGGCAATATATACATATTCCTTTGCATTGTTGATAACACTCAGATAAGTGTTTTCACAAAGGTTGTTCTTGTCCAACGGGGTGTCAAAATAAGGCTGGACCAGACCATCGGTTTCTACAGAATAACGCGGATGGTATTTCTGATAGTCGTCTTTTGTGCGGCTGACATATTCCCAGGTTTCAATAAATGTGCAGGACATACTCCACACAGCATCACCTTCTATACGGAAACCGGTATCTTTCCACACACCAAATCTTTCTATTACATTGATATACTCGTCTGCAATGTTTATGCCGCCACTGTATGCAATGGTTGAGTCAATAACCGCAATTTTGCGGTGGTCGCGGTGATTCAGCATAAGATAGTCACCTATGTGAAGGCTGAATTTTACATCGTTGAAAATATAGGTTTTGATACCCCACTGTCGCAATGTTTTTTCATAGCCTTCCGGCAGATTGATAAGGCAACCCATTCCGTCGTATATAACGCGGACATCTACACCTTCCCTGGCCTTTTGTTTAAGAATATCAAGAATGGAATCCCACATATAGCCCTGGTCCACAATAAAATACTGCAGGAAAATGCTTTCCTTGGCATTGCGCAGGTCCATAAGCATATCGCGGAACATTGCCGCGCCCATATCATAATATTTTACAGATGTATTTTCATATACAGGTGCATAGCCGTTTTTTTCCAGATAAACAGCCTGTTTCGCCATACCTTTATCCATATTTTTTATTTTTTCAATTTTTTCCGGTGACGGTGACATCTGCTGGCCAAATCGGTCTATGGATGCATTCATCCGCCTTTGCTGTTTGCGGGTCATCTTTGTATCACCCCACAGCGAATAAAACAAAGCGCCTGATACCGGGAACACCGCCATAACAATAAGCCATATGATTTTGTAAGACGGATTCATATTGTCTTTTTCAAAAACATACAGCATTATCAGCATACTGAACAAAGCCAGCAGCACATATGTAGCGCTACCAACTGTGTACAGCTTGGTGGTCAGCCAGAAAAACAGCGCCAGCTGAAACACACCCATTATGCCGATAATAAATCGTTTTGAATAGATAAACTGTTTGAACTTATTCATTCTGCCCCTATATAGTTTCTGATAAAATTTGGAATATATACTATATTATTATAATACTGATTATTTGTGTAAAATTTAAGTAAAAAACTTTTTTCTTTCAGTTTATCACAATTTTTTCGAAACTGCCATTATCCCAACAGATTTCTCACACAATAAAAGACACACCCCGAAGGATGAGTCTTTATTTGGAAGATTATGTTGTTTCCTTATTAACTATATTCAGATGTATAATGTTTTTTTACATATATTTTCTGTTATAAAAACAAATAATTCCTTTACACATCCTTTAGACATATAATATAAACATATTAAAGCAATATACCCACATTGTTTTATAATAAACAAAAGAGCAAAGCATACAGCTTTGCTCTTTGACATTATTCAACTGTATATACAGATATTGATTGAATCACAACATCCTTCTGCGGTTTGTCGTTTTCATCAGTTTTTACACGGCTTATATCATAAGCTACAGACAAGCCATCATAAATCTGACCGAAAACAGTGTAACGCCAGTCAAGGCTTGGCAGGCCGCCCGCCTGCTTATAGGCATCGATTACTTCTTCTCTCCAGGAAGCATCTGTCATCCGGGCCAGAGCATCATCAGAAAGGCCACCGATTTTTGATGTTACAAAGAAGAACTGGCTGCCGTTTGTATCTTGCCCGTGGTTTGCCATAGACAGCGCGCCGTTGTAGTGATGCAACTGGTCAGAGAATTCATCTTCAAACTCCAGCTCCCATATGCTTTTGCCACCTGCAGCTGTGCCGTCAAATGAACCGGACTGTATAAGCATATCTTCAATAGCTCTATGGAATGTTATCCCGTTGTAATATCCGTTTTGTGCCAGCATAATAAAGTTGTTTACAGCTTTCGGGGCAATTTCAGGAAACAGCAGCACTTTGATAACACCTGCATCTGTGGTGATTTCTGCCACAGTGTCCCCAGGCTGAGGCTGTGCAAACTGGATTTCTTCACTTTTGACGTTCAGCTTTTCACTGCCCGGCACAGAGCCACCGCAGGCTGTAAGCATTACCGACAAGCAAAGTAATAATGTAAGGATTTTTTTCATATATATCTCCAAAGGGTTATTTAAAGTCATACACAATTATTCTAACACATAATTTATCAAAAATATATGACAAATTTGTGTTTCATAAGAATTATACAAAAAATATTTTTCAAATGTGTATATAATGGAAAATCAATTGTAATCGGTTGACTTGCCGGGCAAAATATTGTAATATATTTGTAGTAGGAAAACCGATGGGCACACGGGAATATAGCCTAAAGGGAGTACCAATAACTCAAGGAGGTACACACCAATGCAGGATAAAGAGCTGGGATTTATGCCAGAAGAAGGCGAAGAATACTCCGCTGATATTATCACTCTGTCCGACGAAAATGGTGATGAGTATCAGTTCGAAATTATAGATTCAATCGAATATAACGAAGAACGTTATATGGCGGTTGTAGAAATGTTTGACGACTCTCAGAAAGCGCTGGAAGCAGAACCTGTACTGATAATTTTCCGCGTAGGTGAACCGGACGAAGACGGTTTAGACACTTTTGATGTTGTAGATGACGATGAAGAATATTTTGAAGTAGCAGGTATTTTTGAACAGCGTCTGAGTGAAATTTACAATATTGAAGAATAATTATATTCTTTAATGACATAATAGGACTATAAGCCTGTCCTGTGCGATTTATGTGTGGTTATTTTTAATCCTACACTTATATTAAAAGGAGGTTGTCGTCTGACTGCGGGATGCAGACCTCCCCCCCTGGGGAAGAAGGGAGCGCGAAACAGTCAGCGCAACATATCCACCCTGGTCACAAACCGGGTTCTAACATAGCCATGCACGGCTGGACGGGTTTATATATATAAAAATTCGCGTAACCTGAATTATCGGGTTACGCTTTTTATTAAATATACGAGGTTTTTATGGCATTCAATGAACGCACATTAATGACAGTAGAAAAAGAAAAATATGACAGAATTGTATCCAGCCATATTGTCCTGGTGGGCGTAGGCGGTGTAGGCGGTGCTGTTTTCGAATGTCTGGTAAGATTTGGTGTAAAAAAAATTACCATAATCGATTTTGATACAGTAGACCGGACAAACCTGAACAGGCAGATTATCTCCACCACCGACACAGTGGGCAAAATAAAAGTTGATGTGGCAAGGGCACGTGGGCTTTCCATAAACCCGGACTGCGAAATCAACACATGCAATATGTTTATAGAAAAAGACAACCTGCATATTATAAAAGAACTGAATCCAGATTATGTTATTGATGCCATTGACAGCGTAAAAAGCAAGCTGGACCTGGTGCAGTTCTGCCATGAAAACGAGATAAACATAATATCAGCTATGGGTACTGGCAACAGATTTGCCGTAGAAGGATTTGTCATTGATACCGTGGAAAATACCGCAGGAAACGGCTGTGGACTTTCAAGGGTAATGCGTCAGGAGTTGCGAAAAAGAGGCGTTACAGGTCATATAAGCCTGTTTAACAAGTATCCGCCACAGAGCAAAGCCGTAAACTCTTCAAATGGCCGCCACGCCCCTGGCAGCACTGTTTTTGCACCTAATCTGGCAGGTATAATGATTGCCCAGTATGTGTGTGAAAAGCTGGGAGAAACCGAAAAATAAAAGCAAAAACTGCAGCGATTACCGCTGCAGTTCTATTTTTTATAATGGTAACTTTACCGTAAACTCTGTGCCTGCACCCTTCTGAGACTTGACTGACACTGTTCCGTCGTGGGCTTTTACAATATGCTTTACAATTGAAAGTCCCAGGCCCGTGGATGAAATCTTTTTGTTTCTTGACTTATCCACAACATAGAAACGTTCAAAAATCTTGTCTATCCGTTCTTCCGGTATACCTATGCCGGTATCAGCCACTGTAAGCAATGCACAGCCATCAGATTTTGACAGTGACACATCTACTCTGCCACCAGGTTTGTTGTATTTGATGGCGTTGGACACAAGGTTATTTACCAGCTGATACATCTGACTTTCGTCTGCATAAATCCGCACTGTTTCAACAGCTGTGTTGATGGAAATATTTTCTGCATCTGCATTGAGTTTTTCCTGGTTCACCGTTCTGTTTACGACTTCATCAAGTTGCAGAACAACTTTGTTAAGTCCTTCCATAGATTCCAGGCTGGAAATCCTCATAATATCATTGATCATTTCCATAAGATTTTCTGCATTCTGTTCGATGATGCCCACAAATCTTTTTACATCTTCCCGACGGGCAATATCGTTGGTGATAAGCTGGCTGTAGCCGATAATGCTGGTAAGCGGGGTTTTAAGTTCGTGTGTAACATTGTCTGTAAACTGGCGGCGGTTTCTTTCATTTTCAATCTGCTGGGTTATATCAAGGACAATAAGTATTGCGCCTTTATCCCCGCCGTAATAGTTCGGGCTGGTTATGGTCTGATACCATCTGCCGTTCCAGTCGAAAGTGATGTGAACGGTTTCGCCTGTCAGTGCCTTTTCAACCGCCGACTGCAGTTCCGGCAATGCCACAGCTTTTCTGAAGTTTGTCTGGTTATCATCAAGCGCAAAAATTCTTTTGGCTTCGTTGTTGGTCTGTGCGATGCGCATATGGCTGTCACAAACCAGAATCCCCTCCTTGATGTTCATAAAAATACTATGTAGTTTCAGTTTTTCATCAGTAAGGCTCTGAACCTGCCGTTTGATAATATCATTCTGGCTTTTTATTTTGTTTACAAAAGGCTGAAGTTCTTCGTATATTTCCCCTTCGCCGGTTTCTATATCATACCGTTCTATAGTATTTACAATGCGCATTGTTGTTACCGATGAAAGTGCGGTAACTGCTATGACAAATATAACTGCACCTATCCATATGGCAGGCGTGGTGCTGGCAATGGAATCTGATGCCAGGTTGGCAGACATTACACCAACACGGATAACCCCCATATCCGGAACACGTGCGGCGCAGTAGTACATAATACGGTTTGATGTAGCAGAGAATCGCTGGTGTGTACCTATTCCGTCCATAATGGCGGCTACAATTTCTTTTCTGTCGGCATGGCTTTCCATCTGGGCAATATCATAGTCAGAGTCATAGAGAACTTCGCCATTTTCGCCCATAAAAGTTATACGGCCATATATTTCATTTTTGATTTTTTCCAGAACTGTTACCGGGTCATCCTTTGATGTTTCCAGAATATGTACCAGCAGCATTGTCTGTGAATAGGCCTGCTGGTTCATAGTGTCCTGCAGGTTACTGCTGAACACAAATACACAGGTGAACACCGACAGAATCACCACCAGAATACAGCTCAGCATTGTATTTTTTACAATTTTACCTTGCAATTTGGCTACTTCCTTTATTCAACTTTATATCCCACACCGCGGACAGTTTTGATAATGTCGCCGCCGTTTTCCAGCTTCTGGCGCAGTGTTTTGATATGCATATCTATTGTGCGGCTTTCGCCCACATAGCTGTCTCCCCACACTTTGTCCATAAGCTCTTTGCGGGTGAAGACCTTGTCCTGATTGGTAATCATAAGGTGCAGCAGATTATATTCTTTAAGTGTAAGTTCAACCGGGCTGCCATCCACAGTTACCCTGTGCCGCGACGGAATCACCGACACATTGCCGCAGACAATAATTTCTTCGTCATTTTTTGGGGCAGAACGGCGCAGAACGGCACGAACTCGGCTGAGCAGTTCCATAACGCCAAATGGTTTGGACACATAGTCATCTGCACCCATATCAAGAGCGCGCACCTTGTCTGATTCTGAATTTTTGGCAGTAAGCATTATAACCGGAATGCCTCGTGTAATGGAATCTTGGCGAATGCTTTCCAATATATCCATACCATCCATATCCGGCAACATAACATCCAGTATAACCAGGTCAGGTTTGTGTATTTTCAAAGCCTGGGCAAAATCAGTATAATTTACAAACCCTTGGGCATCGTAGCCTGCAGATTCCATAGTATATACCACAAGATTATTTATATTGATGTCATCTTCAACACACCATATTCTCATTTTTTACCTCTTGAATTCAGTTAGTAATGATTATATTAATTATACATTCTTATTGCGGTTTGTGCAAATTTGCCGTGTAAAATTACGGTAAAATGTATTTGCCTGATGAAAACTGTTGGCAAGATCTGTCTATACACAACAAAAAGCACAGCTGATGCTGTGCTTTTAAATATTTTATTATGCGTAAATAAGCCAGATAAGTACATAGCCTGTTACAACTGCGCAGAGTGTGAAAGGCACACCGATGGACATAAATTCTTTTGTAGAAACTTCGAAGCCTTCTTTGCGGAGAATACCGCCTGCAGCAATGTTTGCAGAAGCACCAACAGGTGTGATGTTGCCGCCCAGTGTAGCGCCTGCCAGCAGACCAAAGTACAGTACTGTAGGATCAATACCAATAGTGCCTGCGATAACTGAAACAACAGGCAGCATTGTGGCAACATATGGAATATTGTCAATAAATGCAGATACTACAACAGAGAACCATACAAGGATAGTGTAGATAACAAACACATTGTCCCCTGCAATTTTTACAAACAGACCACTGATATCATCGATAAGACCTACATTTGTGATACCCTGAATAATGATAAACAGACCAGACAGCAGTAAAAGAGTCTGGAAGTCGATGTTCACAACTGTATCTGTGATTTTATCCCTATCTCTGTTGAGCCAGAATTCCTGACCCATTGTGATAATGCAGAAAATCATACAGATAACACCATTTGTAATAGCTGGTTTTTCAGGGATGAATGATGCACCGATAAGGCAGGCTACAGTAGCCAGCAGTGTATATGTTGGGAACATATTTGTAATTTTTGTAACTGTGCCACGGTCAACAACTGCTTTTTCGTTTCTGAAAATATAGAAAAGAACCGGAACAGTTGCCAGCGCACCAGCCTGAACGATCCAGAACATACCTGGTTTGCCATCCATTACAAAGAAGTCCATAAAGTCCATATTTGCATAGCCGCCCAGCAGGATACTTGTGGTATCACCTACCAGTGTGGCAGCACCCTGAAGGTTGGAAGAAACAGCAACTGTAAGAACAGTCTGCACAGGTGAGATATTGAATTTTTTAGCGATTGCCAGAGCGATTGGAGCTACCATAAGAACTGTGGCAACATTGTCAATGAAAGCGGATACAAAGCCGGAAAACAGAGCAAGGGCAACAAAGATAAGTTTTACTTTTTTCAGTTTGTTTACCATAATATCTGCAACAGCGGCAGGCATCTGTGATTCGATACACAGATAAACTGTACCCATTGTACCTGCCAGCATAAGGATAACGTTCCAGTCAATTGCACCAAGGGCTTCCACCGGTGCAACAGCACCCAGAACAACATAGATGCCTGCTACAGCAAGTGCAAAGAAGTGGCGGTATTTAGGCACCGACAGCATAAGAACATATGTCAGCGCAAACAAAGCTATAACAATAGTTTTCATATAAAATCCTTTCAAAATAATAAAGCAAGACAAATACTGGATCAGTAAAAGTCTTGCTTTTTAAATACAGTGCGGGTTTAAAAACCGAATTGTCGCAGCTGCATACGCATAGCGTAAGCTACTCCCTTTTATATCGAAGATATTTTATCAATTGTTATAATAAAAGTCAATAAAAATTTTCACATTTAATGTTCCTATTTAAGACTTTTATGTTTTACACAAAAAACTCTTTTACAATTTTATTAAAATCTTTTGCTTCTTCATAAAGAGCGTGACCATATTGCTGGTATATAATCAGTTTGCTGTCTTTTATTTTTTCGGAAATCTGATATGAAGCCTGTGCACCTGCTATTTTATCCTGGGCTCCGCCTATAACAATCACCGGACATTTTATATTTAAAAGGCTGTCGGCAGCATTGTGAGATAGGCAGGAGCGGGCCTGGATAAGAAATCTTTGCTTATCCTTCGGTTTCATAAACGGCACAATCAGCGGATAGAATGGACGATAGTTTTTGAGATAACTGTCTGTATATGATTTTTCGAAATTGTCGATAGTCATAGATTTGAAGTCGTCTTTCTCGGCCATTTCTATCCAGCTTTGCACAACAGACTGCACAGTTTCATTCTGCCGGGCCATCGTTACAACAAAAGCAAGCTTTTCCACCTTTTCGGGATTGTCTATGGCAAGCCACTGGGCAATCATACCACCCTGGGATACTCCCAGAATACAAGCTGAGTCTATGCCCAGGCTTTCCATAGTCCTGGCAATATCTGCCGCCATTGTGCGGGTGGTGGCATCAGTTTCCAGAGGTTGTTTGCGGCTGAATGTCCACACAGTAAAATCTTTGGCAAATTCCCTGTACATAAAAGCCATAGGCAGAGCCATACCTTTTACAGTTTTAAGGCCGTCACCCAGACCGGGAATCATAATAAGATTTCTGGGGCCGCTGCCGAATTTTATATAATCCATAACCGTGCCGTCTGTATTCAGTTGTCCGTTGAATGCATTGTATAACATAGCTTATCTTTCCAGTTTGTCACATATGGTTTCAATGGCCTTTGTAGCCCGTTTCAGATCGTCATTAGGGTAGCTGCCTGCCTTTTTGATAATGGCTGTAAGACGGTCCAGAGCCTTGAGCAGAGCAGCATAAACCTTGGAAACACCAGTCTGTGTGCGTGGTTTGGCCTTGACTGTCTTAGGTGCAACGTATACGTGCTGGCCTGTCACAAGGTCAAAAACATCGGTATAATACGGTGCATAGCAGTCCCAGCCCAGCTCTTCTTTGATTTTCTCCTCAAAAACCGGGAAGACATCCGGCTCACCGTGAACAAGGAATATTTTTTCCGGTTTATTCTCAAAGCCTTTCAGCCAGCGGATAAGCCCCGCCTGGTCAGCGTGACCACTGATGCCGTCCAGCTTGATGATTTTTGCATTTACTTCTATTGTTTCGCCAAACAGTTTCACTTTATCTACTCCGTCCAGCAGTCTTCTGCCGAGAGAGCCTTCTGCCTGGTAGCCAACAAACACTATTGTGGAATTTGCACGCCAGAGATTATGCTTAAGATGGTGGCGGATACGGCCGGCATCACACATACCGGATGCGGCAATGATAACTTTTGGTTCTTTGTCAAAGTTTATCATCTTACTTTCGTCGCTGGTTACTGTGGTTTTTAGTGTAGGGAAGTTGATTGGATCAATACCATCTTTTACCCTTGCCATTGCCTCTTCATCAAAATAGCCATAAATATTGTCATCAAAAACCTTTATGGTTTCAATAGCCATAGGACTGTCTACATAAACAGGGATTTTGTGACCTTTTACCATATCCTTTACAATAATATCGCGCAGGAAATACAGCAGTTCCTGGGTTCTGCCTACTGCAAAAGCTGGAATCACCACATTGCCGCCTTTGTCAAAGGTTTCCTGAATGGTCTGTGCCAGTTTTACACGGTAATCTTTTACTATTTCGTGAAGTCTGTCACCGTAGGTACTTTCGCACACGATATAGTCTGCATATTTTATAAACTGCGGGTCTTTGATAAGTGGCTGGTCGATGTTGCCCACGTCACCAGAGAACACAACAGTTCTTTTAACGCCGTTTTCTTCTATTTTTACCTCGATAGCCGCAGAGCCTATAAGATGACCTACATCGTGGAATACAGCTGTGACACCCGGCACAACCTCTATTTCTTGCTGGTATGCCACACCGCGAAACATACGCAGAACCATCTGCGCATCATCGCTGGTATAAAGAGGCTGTATCTCCGGCTTGCCGCTTCTCTTGTTTTTTCTGCTTTCCCATTCAGCTTCGGATTCCTGAATGTGTGCAGAGTCCATAATCATAATATGGCACAGGTCTACAGTAGCTTCGGTACACCAAATCTTGCCGTTGAAACCGCCTTTTGCCAGCAATGGCAGGTAACCTGTGTGGTCAACGTGGGCGTGGGTTATCAGCACAGCGTCAATTTCATTTACCGGAATCGGCATATCATAGCTGATATCCTCTTCCCTGCCCTGGCGCATGCCCCAGTCGATAAGTATGTTTTTGCCGCAGGCCTTGAGCAGATGGGCCGAACCTGTGACACCGTGAGTTGCTCCTACAAATTGTAATTGCATAAACACCCTCCTATCATCAATATATCTTTACTTATATTATATAACAAAAGCCCTGACAAAGTAATCTGTCAGGGCAAATTATCACTTAAATTTTACAATTTAATACTGCTATGCCTTTCTTTTTCTGCCAAGAAGTGAATTCAGCAGTGATTTTACAAAGGTAAACAGCGGTATAAAGTTAAACGCTACGATTGCAACGGTAAGTGCAATAGAAATGGCAATCCAGAATTTGATTTCGGCTATCATAACAAATGACAGCGCACCGATAAGGCCAACATTGGCCACCATAAACAGCGGTGAAATGTTGATGTCGATAAATTTCTTTGTGCCTTTTGCGCGAAGGACAAACACTATGGCATAACTGATAAATGTAGCTATTGCCGCACCCTGGGCACCCCATTCAGGGATAAGGATAAGGTTCATACCGATGTTGGACAATGCTCCTGCCATCATAGTGAACAGGTTGGACTTGCCGTCTTTCTGCACCATATATATGCTGGAAAGAAAGCCGGAAAAGCTGGAGAAAATAGTTGCAAGGATAAGAACCGGGATAAATCGCCAGGATTCGTAGTATTCATTTGCAACCATAAAACTTACCAGCGGTTTACAGATAAGTATCAGGCCTGCACCGCCCATAAACATTATGCCCTGGTAGGCTTTGAATACCGAGGTAAAGAACTCTTCAGGATGTTCTGTCTGTCCCTCTTTTACAGCGGAAATCTGCCAGGCTTCTGTAAATACAGTAGACACAAGATTTACAATTGACGGAATTTTATAGCTGATGGCATAGATACCGCCTGCGGCCGCACCTACAATGGCTGTAACAAGATAGTGGTCAGACACATTGGTAATCCACCAGAAAATACTGGTAGGTATAAGTGGCAGGCAGTAAGACAGCATTTCCTTTGAAAGCTGTGGTGTTGCCTTGCGCAGAGAGAAAAATCTCCAGCTGCCGCTGACAATTGACAGGAAAAGAAAGCTGATAAAGTCGGCTGTAATTGTGGCCAGGATATAGCCCATAGCACCCATATTGAACTTTATCAGATAAAGATAAACAAAAAACAGGGTGTTTACTGTGGCAAGAATGCCGTCAACCGCATACAGTCGTGTAAGTGTACGGGCGCGGACAAACTGCTGTACAAGTGTACGGGCACAGCTGCAAAGCAGATACAGATACAGATATCTGACATACTGATTTATATATGTGATTTTTACAATTAGCGGATAAAAAGCCAGCAGACACAGAAAGCCCATTGTATAGGTCAGTGCGGCAACAGTAAACACACCACGGCGGGAATAATTTTTATCCAGGCCGAAGCGGATAATACTGTTAGGCACACCCAGAGAAACAAGGGGTATCAGCAGGTTTGCTGTCTGTGTCATCAGGTCAACGGTATTGAACTGGTCAGGAGACAGCACCGATGTATAAATCGGCATAAGCAGAAAAACAAGGAATTTACTGCTGAATGTGCTGATAAAAAACAATCCTGTGTTTGAAAGCAGAAATCTATATTTACTGTTCAAATTTTTGTTTCCTTTTTAATATTTTAATATAGGTATATCTTATTTATTATATTCTTTTTAGTGATGATTTACAATAGCAAATCATCCGAACAGTTTCAGCTTTTCTATGCCTTTCACAACAAATCTGTAGATTGGATTTTCCAAGGCATCTGCGGCGTTTTTCAACTCTTTTCTTATTTCTATTGCCTGTGGACAATGTCTTTCACATTTGCCGCAGTCTATACATTTAGATGCTGATGACGGGCTTTTTCTCAATGCGGTACACATTATATACTCTGTAAAGCCTTGCATTTTCCCTTCTGTATAACGGCGGTTATAGGCAGCAAAAGTCCCCGGGATGTCCACCCCAGCAGGACAAGGCATACAGTAACCGCAGGCGGTGCAGCCCACCTTCATCTTCGCATTTATTGCCAATGCAACCGCATTAAGCATATCATTGTCAGCATCTGTAAGGTCGCCCGCATTGGTGGTAGCGGCAGTATTTACATTGTCCAGCACCATTTCCATACTGTTCATACCGGACAGCACGCAGGTAACATTTGGCTGATTGTAAAGCCACTTGAACGCCCATTGGGCAGGTGTATACTGCTTTTCATAGTTTTTGAATATGTTCACAGCTTCTTCCGGCAGTTTGTTTACCAGTTTACCGCCACGAAGAGGCTCCATTATAAACACCGGCAGGCCTTTTGAAGCAGCATAGTTCAATCCCTTTCTGCCAGCCTGGGTGTTTTCATCCATATAGTTGTATTGGATAAGGGTTAAATCCCAGTCATAAACATCCATCAGGCTACAGAATGTATCGCTGTTGCCATGGTAAGAAAAACCTATCTGTCTTATCTGACCACTGGCTTTTTTCTCCTCTATCCACTCCAGAATACCTATAGATTTCAGCTTTTCCCAAGCCTGCATATCTGTAAGCATATGCATAAGATAATAGTCAATGTAGTCGGTACGAAGACGTTTTAACTCTTCATTGAAAAGTTTATCCAGGCCTTCCCTGGTTTTTATAAGGTAATGTGGCAGCTTTGTGGCTATGTAAACATTTTTTCTTATGCCATTTTTCTCGAATATTTCGCCCAGGGCACTTTCGCTGCCAGGATAAATATAAGCAGTGTCAAAATAATTAACGCCGGCATTGTAAGCGGCCATTATCTGTTTTTCTGCCTCTGCTTTATTGATTATTCCGGCTGTCTGCGGCAGGCGCATACAACCAAACCCCAGCAGAGATATTCTATTGCCATGTCGGTCTGTCCTATAGTTCATGCAATTCCCCAAATATTTGTTATGTAAAAAGTATAGCAACTTTTTCAAACTCGCACAAGTAGCTATTTCATTGCAATCAAAGCCATCAGCTAAGCTGGTGGTATGTACAAGCCCTAGAAGGGCATATTACCTGCTCACCTCTTAAGAGGTACTGACAGTCTGTCTGTTGCATTACACGCACTACAACCACTAAAGTGGTAATATGTCATTCTGAGGAGAAATTTTATTTCGACGAAGAATCTTTGCTTTAGAGTTGTGTGCAGGGCAAAGATTCTTCACTCACTTTGTTCGTTCAGAATGACAGTGGGCTGCGCCCACTGCTTGAAACTAAAGCATTTTCCTCCAGCATAGCTGGTGGTTGTCTGTATGCAAAACAAAAGGGTACGGAAAATCCGTACCCTTTATTGTTTTGTTTAGCTTATTCCCATGGATGTGAGATTACCCTATCATTACTCAATCGGAACTACTAAATAATTTTCGTGCTGTGCACTAAAAATTATTTGTACAGGTCGATCAGTCTTGTCAGGTAGTCGTATCTGTCCATAGCTGCTTTTTCGTTCTTAGCGAACAGGTCTGCAGCTCTTTCTGGGTTGGAAGCAGCCAGACGAGCGTAACGAGCTTCGTTCATCAGGAATTCCTGGTAACCGCCCTTAGGTGCTTTAGAATCCAGAGTGAATGGGTTTTTGCCTTCAGCTTTGAGAGCTGGGTTGTATCTGAAGAGGTTCCAGTAACCTGTGTCAACAGCTTTCTTGATTTCAGCCTGGCTGTTTGTCATGCCGCCTTTGATGGAGTGCATTTCACATGGAGCGTAGCCGATGATAAGAGATGGACCGTTGTAAGCTTCAGCTTCAGCCATAGCTTTAACTGTCTGGTTCATGTCAGCGCCCATACCGATCTGTGCTACGTATACATAACCGTAGGACATAGCGATGGAAGCAAGGTCTTTTTTGCCGATAGCTTTACCAGCTGCAGCAAACTGTGCAACCTGACCCAGTTTAGAAGCTTTAGAAGCCTGGCCACCTGTGTTGGAGTAAACTTCAGTATCGAATACCATGATGTTTACATCTTCGCCAGAAGCGATAACGTGGTCAAGACCGCCGAAGCCGATGTCGTATGCCCAACCGTCACCACCGAAGATCCAGATGGATTTCTTAGCGAGGTATTCTTTATCTTTCAGAACTTCTACGCAGTATGGGCAATCTGGTGATGCTTCGAGAACTTTAACGAGTTTAGCTGTAGCAACTTTGTTTGCTTTGCCGTCGTTGTATGTTGCGAAGTATTCATCGATAGCTTCTGCTTTTTCTTCAGATTTTGTGATTTCGCGGAGTTCTTTCAGTTTTGCAGCAAGTCTTTCGCGGATAGCTTTCTGACCTGTGTAGATACCAAGACCGAATTCAGCGTTATCTTCGAACAGAGAGTTAGCCCAAGCTGGACCATGACCTTCTTTGTTCATTGTGTATGGTGTAGATGGTGCAGAACCGCCCCAGATAGATGAACAACCTGTTGCGTTAGCAATGTACATTCTGTCACCGAAGAGCTGTGTGATCAGTTTAGCATAAGCTGTTTCAACACAACCTGCGCAAGCGCCGGAGAATTCAAGCAGAGGCTGTTTGAACTGGCTGCCTTTTACAGATGCTTCGTTGAATGGAAGTTCTTTGTCAGAAACTTCTTTAACTGCCCATTCAAATACTTCCTGCTGATCCAGAGCGTCAGCCTGGTCAACCATAACGAGAGCTTTTTCTTTAGCTGGACATACGCCTACACATACGCCACAACCCATACAGTCAAGTGGAGAAATTGTCATTGTGAATGTCATTTCTTCCAGGCCTTTGCCGATAGCTTTTTTGCCTTTGAATGCTGCTGGAGCTGCTGCTACTTCTTCAGCTGTCAGGATAAATGGTCTGATAGCTGCGTGTGGACATACGATAGCACACTGGTTACACTGGATACAGTTGTCAACGTTCCAAGCTGGAGCAGAAACTGCAACGCCACGTTTTTCGAATGCGGACAGACCAAGTGGGAATGTACCGTCTTCGAAGCCTACGAATGTAGAAACTGGCAGGCTTTCACCGTTATGCAGGTTAACTGGTGTAACAACTTTTTCGTTGAAGTGTTTCTGTGCTTCGCTTGCATATACTGTTGCATCTTCAGCTTTTGGTGCATCTTCTGCTGTTGCCCAGTCAGCTGGGATTTCAACTTTGTGCAGAGCATCTTTACCAAGGTCGATAGCTTTGTAGTTGAGTTCTACAATGTCCATACCTTTTTTGCTGTATGATTTGTATGCAGCTTTCTTCATGTAGTCAACTGCTTCGTCAACTGGCAGGATGTTTGCAAGTGCGAAGAATGCAGACTGCAGAATTGTGTTTGTACGTTTACCCATACCGATTTCTTTTGCAAGGTCGATAGCGTTGATTGTGTAAACGTTGATGTTGTTAGCAGCAATGTATCTCTTAGCTACTGCTGGCAGGTGCTGGTTGAGTTCTTCATCAGACCACTGGCAGTTGATAAGGAATGTGCCGCCTGGTTTACAGTCACGAACCATTGCAAAGCCTTTGAGGATGTAAGATGGGTTGTGACATGCAACGAAGTCAGCTTTGTTGATGTAGTATGTGGATTTGATACGTGTATCGCCAAAGCGCAGGTGAGAAATTGTCAGACCGTTTGTTTTCTTTGAGTCATATTCAAAGTAAGCCTGAACATATTTTTCAGTATGGTCACCGATAATTTTGATGGAGTTTTTGTTAGCACCAACTGTACCGTCACCACCGAGACCCCAGAATTTGCAGGATACGATAGATTCGTTAGCTGTTGCTGGAACTTCTGTTGGCAGTGGGAGAGATTTGTTTGTAACGTCATCTTCGATACCAACGGAGAAGTTGTTCATTGGTTCTTCAAGGCCAAGGTTGTTGAATACTGCAAAGATGCAAGCAGGTGTTGTATCTTTAGAGCCCAGACCGTAACGGCCGCCAACAACTTTTCTGCCTTCCATTTCGCCGTTGAGAGCAAGAGCTGTAACAACGTCGAGGTAGAGAGGTTCGCCAAGTGCGCCTGGTTCTTTTGTTCTATCGAGAACAGCAATTTTCTTAGCTGTTGCAGGGATAGCAGCGATCAGGTGTTTAGCAGAGAATGGACGGTAGAGTCTTACTTTTACAAGACCAACTTTTTCGCCCTGTGCGAGCAGGTAGTCGATAACTTCTTCAGCTGTGTCAACTACTGAACCCATTGCGATGATAACTTTTTCTGCATCTGGTGCACCGTAGTAGTTGAACAGTTTGTAGTCTGTGCCAAGTTTAGCATTAACTTTGTCCATGTATTTTTCTACTACTGCTGGGAATGCTTCATAGTATGGGTTTGCAGCTTCTTTAGCCTGGAAGAAGATGTCGCCGTTCTGAGCTGTACCGCGCAGAACTGGTCTTTCAGGGTTCAGGGATGTGCGACGGAAACGTTCAACTGCTTCCCAGTTAACCATTTCAGCCAGGTCTTCGTTTTCCCAAACTTCGATTTTCTGGATTTCGTGTGATGTA
>JAFZGF010000068.1 GCA_017555565.1 Oscillospiraceae bacterium | reverse complement strand
ACTTGCAAGCAGCTTGCTACCAAGAAATAGTTTACCAGAACACAGGCAAGCGACTGCCATTCATATTCGTGGTAGTTACCAAAGAAAACCCACCACACTTAGCTGTGGGTGAGATAAATCAGTGGAATATGGATGAAGCACTGGAAACAGTGAAAGCCCGTATTCGTGAATATCAGAAGATTAAGAATAGTGAGTTACCTCCAGAGCGTTGCGAGGATTACAACTGTAAATATTGCACCGAAACGAAGATACTCACAGAACCAATAGATACCGATTTGTTCGGTATGAGTACGGCACAGATTAAAGCTATGAAAGGAGAATTATAGTTTTTGAGAGTTTTAAGTTTATTCGACGGCATGGCGTGTGCAATGCTCGCTATGCAGGAAGCTGACATTCCTGTCAGCAGATATGTAGCATACGAAATCGAAAAATACGCGATTCAAACATCAACACATAACTTCCCAATGATTGAACACAAAGGCGATGTGTTCACAGCGGATTTTACCGAATACGAAGGCTTTGATTTCCTTATGGGTGGCAGTCCTTGTACATATTGGTCTATCGCTCAGAAAAATAATCGCGAAACAGAAGCGAGTGGCATGGGTTGGGAATTATTCAGTCAGTATGTAAGAGCCTTGAAGGAAGTAAAGCCTAAATACTTCATTTATGAAAACAACAAGAGTATGTCAAAGGCGATCCGTGAAAGTATTTCAAGTGCATTCGGCTTTGAGCCTGTACTTATAAACAGTGCTTTAGTATCAGCACAGAACAGGCAGCGTTTGTATTGGTGCGGTATTAGACAGCCTGACGGCACTTATAAAAAAGCGGATATTCCACAGCCAGAGGACAGAGGTATTCTGCTGAAGGACATTCTTGAAAGTGGCGGTGATTTAACGTCAAACGATAAGAGTTATGTACTAACAGCAAGTTATAACGGTGCTGTTGCATGGAATACTATTGAACGCAGTCAAAGAAACATGGTAGCTGAGCCTGTAAGAATCCCCGAATACGGCAATGAAGATAAAAGTCGTCCTTTGGGGGCTTCATATAAGAATAAAGGTTCGGGTGAAGGTTCTCTTGTGTCTGAGGCTTTCCCTGATAATCCTAATAAGCAGAAATTTGATTATGTAGCCGAGCCTATCCGCGTTGGTGCATTACCAAGACCGAATGGTGAGCTTTCAACATCGCAGGCTTTTAGAATTTATAGCACTGAAGGTAAGTCTATAAACATCAATGCAGGTGGCGGTGGTGCGGGCGGTAAAACAGGCTTGTACGCTGAGCCAGTTAATGTCACACCCGATGGAAAATCACAAACTATTAAAGCTACATACAACTTCACAAGCATTCCAAACATATGCTGTTACAGCTCAACTTATGGCTCAACGGGAATAGCTACACCAACAGACGAAGCTCCTTCAGAGCAGTTCACAGGTACAGGTAAAGACCGCGACGCTATGAAACGAGTTTACGAAGTCAAAAACGGACAGATCACAATCAAAGGCAAACAGTATCCTATCAAACTCGCAGACGGCTTTTACATTATTCGCAAACTTACAGTTCGAGAGTGTATGAGATTGCAGACAGTGCCTGAATGGTACGAGTTCCCTGTAAGTAATTCACAGGCTTATAAAATGCTTGGCAACGGATGGACTGTCAGCGTAATTGCTCATTTATTAACATACACAATGAAAGGAAATGAATAACTATGGCAACAGCTATTATTTTCGGCGCACCGGGCGCTGGTAAAACTATTAACTCAACTGCCGTACCCGGCAAAACATTACTGCTGAGTAGTGATAACTCAGCGGTAGTTTTAAAACGATTCGACAGACCTAACCTTGAAATTAAGGTGGTTAAGTCATTCAAAGAGTACATCGAAGAATTTGATAAGGCTACTGAAAAGAAAATCTACGACAACGTTATCACAGACTGTCTGACAGATATTATCGATGCGTTCATTGTAGAGTGTCGTGAAAGTGGTAAGTTCAACGATGTAAGACAGGCGTATATGCTGGCTTACACAAAAATCAAAGCGCTTGTACGCCGTGCAGCCTACAGTGACACACACTGTATCTTCAACTGCTGGGAAGATGTGAAAGACACAACACTCGCCACAGGCGAAATCGGTGTACATCGTTCACCTATGCTCCCAGATAAAATCAAACAGCAGATTTGTGGTCTGTGCAATATCATT
>JAFZGF010000067.1 GCA_017555565.1 Oscillospiraceae bacterium | reverse complement strand
CGTGAAATCAAGGCTCACGAAGATATAGAACTTCAGAGAATAACCGCAGAACAAGCTGAAAAAGCTGAGCAAGAGCGAAAGAAAGCAAGACAAGCTCAAGGCAGAGCACAAACATTTGAAGAACTGCTTGCGATAGGCAGGAGCAAAGGATATAAAAATCCAGCTTTCTGGGCGCAACAAGTATTGAGAGGTAGAAAACGATGAACATAGGAATTATAGACGCAGATTTAATAGGTAAGAAAAAGCACAGATTTCCGAATCTCGCTTGTATGAAAATTTCTGCGTTTCATAAAAAGAAAGGCGACACTGTAAAGTTGCTGTTGTCTTACGACGAAATCGAAAATTACGATAAAGTTTTCATTTCAAAGGTATTTACTGATACCTCAGTTCCAGAAGGTGTTTTAAGCCTTTCATGGGTTGAATATGGTGGCACTGGTTTTTTCTACGATAAAGCCCCGCCACTACCTTATGAGATTGAGCATAGTATGCCTGACTATCACTTATACGACGAGTGGGTAGCTAATCTCTTAGAAAACGGCACAAAACCTATAGAGTTGCAATATTATACCGACGCTTCTATCGGTTACACTACCAGAGGTTGTATTCGTGGTTGTTCGTTTTGTGTAAACCAAAATTACAGGCAATGTTTTAAACACAGCCCGGTATCAGAGTTTTTAGACGAAACTCGAAAAATAATCATACTGTTAGACGACAACGTTTTAGCGTGTCCTCAATGGGAGGAAATTTTCGCGGAATTAAACGCTACCGGGAAACGATTCCAATATCGACAAGGCATGGATGAACGTCTGTTGACTGATAAAAAATGCGAAGTGATTTTTAATTCTCGTTGGTACGGCGAATATACATTTGCCTTCGACAACATAAAAGACAGACGGATCATTGAACGCAAACTCCAACTAATCAGAAAATACACGGATAAAATTCCTAAATTTTATTTGTTCTGTGGCTACAATCACGACGAACCTGATACATACAATGATGATTTCTGGGCGAAAGATATTGAAGATTTGTTTGAACGAATCAAAATACTGATGAGTAATAAATGTTTGCCATATGTTATGAGGTACAAAGATTACGAAATGTCACCATATAGAGGTGTTTATGTAACGCTGGCACGTTGGTGCAATCAGCCGAGTTTCTTTAAGAAAAAATCGTTTAGGGAATTTTGCCTTGCGAATGGCGAAAAAAGTGCGGCTGTAAGATACATGACTGATTTAGAGCAGAAGTGCCCAGACATAGCGAGAAAATACTTTGATATGAAGTGGGGTGATTTTAATTAACAAAGAAACCATCTTACAAAACAAAATAATCACAGCTCTCTGTGAACAAGGTTGCTTCGCAGTAAACCATACTGTAGGTGATTTCTACACTAAGTATGGTGGCAGAGTTAAAATAGGCACACCCGGTGAATCGGATGTGTGGGGGGTGCTACCCGGCGGGCGAGCTTTCTTCATCGAAGTAAAACTGCCGGGCGAAAACCCTCGACAAAACCAAAAAGATTTCATTAACGCTATGCTACGTCAAGGTGCAATCGCAGGCGTAGCGCACAGCGTAGAGGAGGCATTATGGCTTATTTCATCGGGCAACTGATAGCCTGCTTTATGGCAGCCATTGTTTTAGCAGTATTCGTAGCATTTGCCGTGCTTGCTATCTCAGGGGTAGGCATTATGAAGTTCTGGATTACAGTTGCCGTATTAACAATAATTTTGATTTTAACAACAAATTAGCTGTTCCACTGACTGCGGAGGTTTGTTCCACCTCCTTTCATTCCCCTCCGCAGTCTTTTTATATAGAAAGGCATACATATGAAAATTTTAAAACCAATTTTAGGCGCAATACTGTGCTTGTTTATAGTCAGTTGCGTGAGTATCCCAGCGGGCGAGGTAATTGAACCTACACCAGATGTGGTGGTAGTTACACCCGCACCGACACCGACACCTGCACCGATTAAAACAGTATTCGGTTTTACCGAAGAATTTGAACTCTACATTAATCAAGTGGCTGAGTATTACAATCTGCCAGCCGACCTTGTAAGAGCTGTAATATGGGTTGAATCCCGCGGTCAGATAAACGCGGATAACGGTCTGTGTGTAGGACTTATGCAGTTGAACAGACAGTACGCCGATACATTTATGCAGGCCACAGGCTCTCAGAATATCACTGATCCCGGCAACAATGTGTTGTGTGGCTGTTGGTGGCTCTCAGAACTGCTTAATTGGGCTGAAGGCGAGGAAAACTTAGCTTTAATGGCTTACAACATGGGGCAATCAAAAGCCCTTAAAAAGTGGCAAACAGGCTTTGTGACACAGTATGTAATTGACGTGCAGGAAGCGAGGTCAATGTTTAATGGCTAAGAGAAAAATCAAGTACGACACACCGTTGTGTGAATGTAAAGGTTGCTACTATTGGCGACAGATGTGGTTCAACCTTTATGCTTGCCACTATCGGTTAGAAACTCACAAACTGCGTGATATCCCGCCGATAGATTGCTATAAGCATGAAGGCACACCATACAGGAGCAAAAAGAAAAATGCCAACAATGTTTTATAAATACTCAGGTGAAGAAATAGTCGGCTATCGTTTTGGTGATGGCTCACAGGCTATAGCTCTGCTTGTAGATGGTGGTTATCCAACCGAAGAAGAAGCCGTACTGGCTTGGTATAAAGAAAGAAAGGAAAAACAAGAATGTCAAGAACATCAAAAATAACACCAGAAATGGAAAAAGAAATCGTAGAAACTTACCGCAACAACGTGAAAATTAAAGAAATGGAAGAAATGTTCGGTATAAGCAATCAGACAATTTATGGCGTATTACGCAGACAAGGTGTAGGAATTAACAACCCTAAGCTGAGTTCAGGTAAAAAGAGAACTAAAAAACGCCGTTGTGAATGTGGTGCTGTAATGCCGGGCGAAGCTAAGTTCTGCCATATGTGCGGTAAAAGCCTGAAAACAGACGAAGAAATCATCATTGATAATCTGCTGAAAGCAAGAGCTAAATGTCTGTCACAGTGTACAGCAGGTATCAGAAGCGATGTTGATTCAGCGATTATGGCAGCAGTAGAACTGCTGAAAGTAAAATGCGGGGTAAAATAATGGAAAAGTTGATAGAAGCGCTGAAACTTATTAAGAAAACTTGCCTTAAACAGGGAGATTATAACTGTAGAACCTGTCCTATGTATGTTGACGATTACGAAGGTTGTTTATTTTACCATGAAAAACCCTTTAATTGGGATATTTTAGCTACCCCAGAAACAATAACAAGGGTGGTGAAATAATGGGCGTAAATTTATTTTCATTGTCACCATCAAAATACGCAGTAGCTGCTGTGAAAGGTGATAAAAAGCGGTGTTCAAGCTGTGTAGAGTTCGTGTTCTGCAAGAAAATCTGTAAATACCGCAACGCTACAATCGATGAAGTTATATCTGATCGGAGGATAAAAAATGGCAAAAATAAGTAGAAACCCACAGGTTGCGTATCAGCAGGGTATCGCATTAGGCAGACAGTTAGGTCTGGAGGATATGTTTTTAACACACTGTTTTGTTCTGCTGCCTGCGATGTATGACGCTATGCCACCACGAACAATGAGCGATGCGCGTTTCGCTGAATATGCGAAAAACACAGAGCTTGAAATCGCTCGTATTCTTGACGAGGTGTTCGGTGGCGATGTTACTCAAATTAAGGCTATAACTACAGGACCGGAAGAAACACTGCCTGACAGAGTTAAATACTTGCTGAATAAAGTAAACGAAATGCGTAAGCGTTGTGGCATGGAACCGCTGGGGGGGCAAGAATGAATAAAAATACAGTAATATGCAAAATCTGTGGTACGCCATTCCAGACCACAGATTACAGACGAAAACTGTGTAGCGTTGAGTGTCAAAACGAAAACAATCGACGCATTGCAAGAGATCGGAATGGCTTTAGATACCCACTTAAATTCAGGGATTTAAAAATTCGTGAAGTAGTGAATATCCTCGTAACAGAGAACATCACTATCGAAGAATACATAGATAACAGAGATTACTATGTCTTTAGATTTTTAGCTTATGGAGATTTATATTATGGAAATTAAAATTAAATACCTTGCTGACGGCACAGAAAAAATCGCACTTATTTCTAAAGGTGATTGGATAGACCTCCGTGCAGCAGAAACTGTAGAACTGAAAACTGGTGACTACAAACTTATCCCGCTGGGTGTGGCTATGGAACTGCCACACGGATATGAAGGTTGGGTAGCCCCACGTAGTTCTACGTTCAAGAATTTCGGTATCATTCAGACAAACTCTATGGGTATCATCGATAACTCTTACTGCGGTGATAACGACCAGTGGCACTTCCCTGCTTTCGCACTGAGAGATACTGTAATTCCTAAAAACAGCCGTATCTGTCAGTTCAGAATCGTGGAAAATCAGCCACAGATTGAGCTGGTTACAGTGGAACATCTGGGTAATGCGGATAGAGGCGGGATCGGTAGTACAGGGAAGGAGTAAGTATGGGTAGAGTTGATTGTAGTTTGACGCTGAATTATACACAGGAATTTAATAGGATGTGCAAATCCGCAGGCTGTAAATGTAATGATTGCCCTATGTATGTGGTTGTTGGAGCTTGTGATACTGTTGGTGGAATAACACAGACGCACATCGACCTTGTTCAGAAGTGGAGTGATGAACACCCACAGGAGACAATGACAGTACACTTCTTAAAACTGTTTCCTAAAGCACCAACACTTACAGGCCCTTTCGGAATTTACCCGCAACTTTGCCCTAACGATTTAGGATGGCCTGTAACTTGCTCTACCAATAGAGATTGTTACGCTTGCTGGAACAGACCATACACCGAGGTGCAAAATGAAAACCTGTAAAGACTGCATACATTTCATAGGCGGTGGTATCTGGTCGATGTGTTGCACGATACTCCCGTGGATTCGACACGAAGATACACCAGCTTGTGAGAGTTTTGAAGAAAGAGAGGCTACAGATGAAAGTAAATAAACCTGATTTTGGTAGGTATATCAGCAACGGGTTGAAGTTGGATTATGACGGCGTAGCAAACGCCGCAAAAATCACTCAGAATATTTCCGTTCAGATGACTGATAGAATGGATGACGCTGTTATTGAAGCGATCGAAAAAGCTGCAAAAGAAGCAGGAATCACAGACTTATTCATAATCAATAAGAAAAGCGTCATAGATGCACTTAAAAAGCAGATACCGAAAAAGGTAAAAGCTGAAAAATACAAGTACGGCAAAACATATCATTGCCCAGTTTGTAACATTTTCGTTGGTTACGAAGATGATTTATCTTTACCGAAATATTGTAAATGTTGCGGACAGGCTTTGAGTTATGACGAGGTACAGGAAAAATGAAAAATAAAGAATTACTGCCTTGCCCTTTCTGTGGTGGCGAAGCGGAAATGTTTCCAATGAACATCAAGCCACAATATGGTTATTGGGTTGTATGTTCTAATTGCGGAGCAGAACAGCCACAGTACAAAACTAAAGAAGAATCAATTAAGGCTTGGAACACTCGCACAAACACAATACCTGTGGGTAATGGCGAAGATTATGAGGTAACACACAATGACAGATAAAGAAATTATACAGGCTTTGGAATGCTGTCTTGTTGACGGATGCGATATTTGTTCTTGCAGAGAAGAAGCGGACTGTGTGAGAGCAATGGCTGAAAACGCCCTTGACCTTATCAACGGACAGCAAAGAGAGATTGAAAGGCTGAAAATCTTATATAACGGATTAGATGAGAATTTCAAGCTAACAGTGAAAAAATTTTACTGTTTGGGGATTGTTGAGTTTGCTGAAAAGCTGAAAGACAGAACATATCCAATAGGGTGCTTTATATCTGCCGGTGATAAGTTTGTTATCGGCATTGAATACATAGACGAACTTGTAAAAGAAATGGTAGGTGCAGACAATGGATAAATTTATAGAAGCTGAAAAACTGAAGCAAGTTGTAAAGGCAAATGACTGGAGTAATAAAGCTGTTCCTTTAGCGGTAGGAATGATAATTGATGCAATGCCTTCAGCTGATGTTGTGCAGGTGGTTAGATGTAAATACTGCAGATACTGGGATGAATGCAGAATTGGCGAAGGGCTTTGTGAACATCCTGTCAACGGGATAACAAGAGATTACACTCTTGGTGATGATTTTTGTAGTTATGGGGAAAGGAAACCAGATTAATGGCGCTTAAAAATAGATCATCCCCAGCAACAATCTGCTGGAATTGTAAAAATGCACTTGGCAAGTGCAGTTGGAGCAAGAGTTTCACACCCGTTAAAGGGTGGAACGCTGTACGCACAGAAATAAACCAGAACGGTGTAGGTAGTGTGGGTGTTGAATCTTACCTTGTGAAAGACTGCCCGCTGTTTAAGGAGGGGTAAATGAGAGAAATAATTTTCAGAGGCAAACGCCTTGATAATGGTGAGTGGGTGTATGGTGATTTTGTAAATGATTGGAGTAAACAAAATACCAAACCCGACAAGACTATATGTAATAATATCGGCAAATACGCCGTTATTTCTGAAACAATCGGTCAGTACACAGGCCTGAAAGATGTAAGCGGCAAGATGATCTTCGAGGGTGACATCGTACATATCACAGGCAATCCTGATGTGCCAGATTGGGCTGATTTGGACTATAACGCAACAATCATTTTTAAAGATGGTGGGTTTTGTGCGGTAAATGGCACACCAGAACATTACTTCATTAGAAGATACGACCTGTGCCGTTTCGATTTCGACCTTGCTGTCATCGGCAATATCCACGACAATCCAGAGCTTATCGGAGGTACATAATGACAAAAGAAAGACTTAACGAGCTGACGCTCGAACTTCTCGAAAAAAATACAAATTGGCGGTTCGACACTGAACAGGCGTCAAGAGATTTCGCACAGTTTGCGGATGGCATTCTGACGCTGAGAAGCAACATCGTTGCCGAGATTAATAGAGAGGCGCAAACATGAGAGAACGCAACTTAACAAACCGACCTGTGATTATCAGTTACACCGAGGACGACCGCCTTCAGTCGTGTCCTCTCTGTGGCAGACCACCGCAGGCATACATAGTAAAAAACATTTTTGGGCAGACAGCAAAGGTCGGCTGTACACACTGCCCCGGCAGTATCAATATAGAACACCCAGCTAAATATGAGGGTGATATCGAAGCTGAACTTATCGAAAGGTGGAACAACTATGATAAAAGCTAAAATATTCTCCACAGCGCAGGATGTGTGTGATTTTATCAACGACAACTGTATTCCTGTGGAAAACATTGTGGATATTGATATGAGCTGCTACACAGTGGGTAGCTCAGTAAAACAGAAAATTCTGGTGTTGTATGAGGAGGTAGCAGATGTATAACGATATAATTCAGAAACTTGCTGATATGTTTTTTATCAGTGCTGAATATGTGCAGGCACACTTCTGGGAATATGTGCTGATGTATGGTAAGTATCATTTTTGGAAGGAGTTCCCGCTTGTGATAGTCGCTGCTATATTTTGTACAGGGTTGATAATGCTTGGCCTTCCTTTGGTGTCAGATATTGAGGATGACAAAAAACTTGCTAAGTTCGCGGTTTTTACACTCTGTGCAATAATTGCGATAACCGCTTTAATGGTTTCACTCCCATACATAATGTCACCAGAAATGTACTCACTCGAAGCGGT
>JAFZGF010000066.1 GCA_017555565.1 Oscillospiraceae bacterium | reverse complement strand
TGTTACCTTGCCATTGATTGTCAGACTGTCCCCTTCGTTCCAGTCTGCGGCTGCAATAAACTTGATGTTTTCACCGCTGCCGGCAAGATTATGCACTGTGCCTGACTTTGTATGCACATAGGTGAATATGCCATTGTCGGCTCTGTTCACAATGCCGTCCAGGTTGCTGTCGTAGGCCGATGCCTGCATATCGCCTGCACCTGCATTGTAAACGGCATCTGCCAGGTCCTGTTTTGTAGCTGTATAATCAATATTTTCGTTTATAACCGGTATTACAACCGCCCTTACAACTTCTTCCACCTTTTCCTGCATCTGTCTGGCAGAAAGGTTGGGGGAGTCAGCCATGCCTACAACACCCACACCCTGCAGGTCGGTTTCTGTTATTTTTCTTAACTTCATTTTTCCTCCTTATCTATCGGTAATATGACCCCGTAGTATACTCAAATCCAAACTCGTACAAACCAAACGGCTCATTGAGACTGGCATTTTCCAGCCTGAATGCCGCTTTGTCCACATTTCTGATTCTCACCTGTTGTTTCATCAGTTTAGGTGTCTTGTCTGTGGACCAGGTAAATTTGGACCACTGTATTGCTGACCACTGAAAGAACCTTGCGCTGGTCATATCGCTGAAAATTTCTTTCCATACACCTTTTATCTGCACTTTGACATTTACGCCGGTTCTCAGGGCTGTGTCACATACCACCCACAGCCTGTAAATATTTTTATTGTTCATAAATACATCCGCTGTAAAATCTCCGGTCTGCCAGATTGCTGTTATAGCTTTGCCGTCATCGTTGAAACAAAGTGGATTGCTGTAATCAGTGTAAAACCTGCCCGTCTTCCCGTCAGAGGTTACAAAACACAGTCTGCCGTTTTCGCAAAACAATTTATGTATATCTGAATCTATATGCCAATGGTAACATTCGTACTGCCAGTCGGAATATTCCTTATCTGCCACAAAGCTCTTCTGCAATGTGTCCAGCAGATAAATATCACCGCCAATGGCCAGCACATAGAAGTCGTTATAGCTTACAGCCACCGCTTTATTCAGCTTGCTGTTTTTCAAAAGATGTGGATTTACAAAAAAGCTTCTCAGCTGTGTAAAATGATTTCCACTGGCTTCGTTGCGGGTAATGGCATACACGCCTCTGTCAGTGAGAAAAAGGGCATCGTTTGCCATATTTACAAAACTGCCTGCAGATACTGCAGAGGGCCCCTGCAATGCATTTACTACGGGATAGCTTTGTTTGTTCTCATCACCTCCAGAACAACTGCGCACCAGGATATTCAGCCCTCCTTCATTGTCTTTTCTATGGACAAACAGTTTGTCTCCCAAGGTACTGTATCCTACTACCGGGGAGTTATCACTTCCTGCAAGATCTGTGTTCTGCAGACCGAAAAAAACCGGGTTGTCCCCTTGTGAAAACCATTCCCTGCCGGGGTGGTCAGGATTACCTGAGAGAAACAGCGTATCCGGCCTGCCACCTGGGCCAAATACCGAAATTACTGTACATTTATCAATAACAGTCTTGTCTGCACCGGTTGCCTTGCTGTAGGTGATATAAACATTGTCTGTATCCGTGCGTTTTGACAATGGCGGTGTGCTGGAAAATGTTACTGTGCCAGCTACCCTGTCAACGGATATACCATTGCCTTCTGTAATGGTCTGTACTGTGCCGTCATCCTTGTGTACAGTTGCACTTACAGCTGCAGCACCCAGATATGCCTGGCTGAGAATATACATATTTGTCTGGCCATCCGCCACAAAACCCTCTTTACATTTATCTGTCAGTATATTTGGCTGTTCATATTTTTTGCCACCACCGCCGGGAGTACGGTTTATCCACACAGTTGGCACATATGCCTCACTGCTTACAGCCCTGACTGTTGTACCATCAAAGAAAACAAATTTTTTACCATCAAGTATGTACAGTCTGTCTTTCAGCTGAACCGCTGTACTTGCACTGTTCGCTGCCTGTGAGTAAATGCATTCCCCATCCACATAAAAACCTGTGCCACAATGAACAAGACATATTCTGGCTTCCCCAAGCTGAAGAAAGTGGATACCGTTAACCTTGTCTGGCCAGATATGGCTGTCGTATTCATAACCAGTACGTTTCTGTACCTTGCCTACGGTACTGCGCACCATATTCAGCCCGTTTACCGTTCGGCTCTGTGATACTGAAGAGGGCGCATGGGCATAATCCACACCCTTGAAATCGCTGAACAGCTGCAGTTTTTTTCCAGCCTTATTCCCGAATTTTTCTTTTTTCATATCTCACCTCCGTAGACATCTTCCACGGTTTTTTCCAGGCCCTTTGCACAGTTCTGTAAGGCGGTGATAAATCTGTTTCTGAATATAGACGCCATATAATTGTCACCTCTGTCTGAATACAGATATGCCCCCACGCCGTAAGGCAGAGCCAGATTGGTAATACAATGGGACAAATCCACTTCTTGCGACAGACTGATAACCCTGCCTGCTTCGTCCAATGGCGGCAGACAGTTTCTTTCCCTTATTGTGTTTTCAGTTTCAGTACATTCGGCTATGGTGCTGTTCAGCCATATAACAGCCAGGTCTTTATCCGGGAAAGAATCCAGGCTTTCACCTGCCAGGCCAAAGCCTGTGTTGATTATTTCATATGCTGTCATAACCTTTCCTTTCTTTAATTTAAGGCGGCTGCAAGGCCGCCTTTTCATGTGGGAAAATTATCTTTTAAATTTTATTAAAATGTTTTTTCTGCTACAGCAGAGTCAAAAGCGCCTGCTTTGTGGGCATAAGCTTTTACAACTGTGCCCTGTGGTGCAGATACGCTGTTACCCTGCACAGCTGTAGCGGAATAGCGTGGGTCACTGCCGTCTGTTGTGTAATAAATTGTCACACCTTCTGTGGCAGATGTGATTGCACCTGCAGAAGAAATTGACGGTGTGGCACACACTGTTGCTTTGCCTGAAGATGTATCAACATCTGCATATACACCTGCCGCACGAGGGGCAAAGATAAAGCAGTCATAGTACTCCCTGCCTTCCAGCAGATGGCCAGAGATGCCCGGTGGGTCTTTGTGCAGTTTTGTTTCGCTGAGTTTTACCGGTGCTGTAGCCGCATTTTTGTGAACAATCATAAAGTTCACATTGGCAGGCCAGCGAGGGGCCGGCACTTTGATAACCTCCATATTGTCGTAACTGCCTACCACACCTTTTGCCAGGGCATCACGGCCCAGTTCCTGCACGGCCATAAACTCATCAGAGTGTTTCAGCAATTTATAACCCTGAGTGGAGATATACAGGATTCTGTCATAGGCAGGCACTTCCATATCGTCCAGCTGTGCTGTAGCCTGGCTGATGCGGTCACAGATGTTTTCAGCAGTAAGTGCTGTATTGTTGCCTGCAATAATACCAGCCTTTGTTGCCAGCTTGTTGAGAACATAGCTGTCAAATTCAGGTACTGCGCGTTCTGCGATCTGCAGCATCAGCATTTTGCCTGCATTTTTTGCATAACCCTGGTCTGCATCGTTACCCTTGTCAATTGTCAGGGCAAAACTACGGTCCTGGGTAAGTGTAAGTTCCTGGATAATATCCTGCATTTCTGTAGGGTTGCCATATCGGTTTGCACCACTGCGCTGATATTCGTTCATAGGAACTGTCAGTGGTGTAAGAATTTTTACGGTTTTTGCACCGGAAAAATCGTAGTCGTTGCACAGTTTGCCTGCCACAAGACTTTCGCGTTTAAAAGCATTCATAGTCAGGTCGCTGTGCATGGTAAAAAGATTGATTGCCATTTTTCTCTTCTCCTTTTCTTATCTGTACTGATTCATAGCTTCCATAAAGGCTGCTGCAAATGGGTCTTTTTCACCCTCGCCGCCTTCACCTGCCAGTTTCAGCGGTTTTTCTGTGGCTTTTTCCAGGCGGGATTTCAGTGCCTCATTTTCTTTTTTCAGCATTCTGTTCTCCCACTGCATAACCAGAGATTCCATATCCTTGCCGTCTTCCAGCATCTGTACCATTTCCTTTGGCATTTTTGCCAGGATAAAATCTGCCAGAGCTGTTTTATCCAGCTTGCTTTCTGTCTGTTTTGGCTGGGATACCTCATCTTTCTGTTCCAGCTGCCACTGCTGTTTCTTGTCTTCCATATCTTCACCTCCTTGTCAGTTCAGCCGTGGGTTTGTCGACTGTGCCTATATGATACGGCCGAAAATATGGGACTTCATCCCCTCTTTGTCCTGTAAAAATCCCGGAAAAATCCCAAACAAAAAAGGCAGAGGTCAGTTAAGACCTCTGCCTTTGATGGTAAAAAAGAATATCTGTGAAAAATTGTAAACAAAAAGCGGACTGTAACAGTCCGCTAAAAGTTATAAAATCACAAGCCGCTCAATTATTTATATTTACGTTTACGAGCTGCTTCAGCTTTTTTCTTGCGTTTTACGGATGGTTTTTCGTAATGTTCACGTTTGCGAACTTCAGCAAGAACGCCTGATTTTGCACATGAACGCTTAAAGCGACGAAGTGCTGAATCCAGAGATTCATTATCTTTTACTCTAATTTCTGACATCTATTTTCACTCCCTTACGCTTTTTAGCTCTTGATTTAACTGTAAAAGACCTGCTTTCACAGTCACAAAATAATTATACAGATATAAATGCCACTTGTCAATAAAAACTTTATTTTCTGATGGTAAAAAATTGATATATGTTGGCATATAAAAACTTATACTGTGGCAGTTATATAAATCAGCGCAAAACACTGATGTTCTGCGCTGAAATTTTAAATAATATTAGCCTTTTACAACGATATTTACCATTCTGCCTGGAACAAAAATCTGTTTTACAACAGCCTTGCCTTCAACAAATGATGCAACAGCTTCCATAGCCATGTTGATTACATCGTCTTTTGCTGCATCAACAGCAACTGTGATTTTGCCTCTCAGTTTGCCGTTTACCTGTACTGGAAGCTCAACTGTGGATTCAACACATTTTGCTTCTTCATATACAGGCCATGGTGCAACAGAAGCAACGCCTTCAAAGCCCTGCAGCTGCCACATTTCATCAGTCATATGTGGGGCAAATGGGTTGAGCAGCAGAATAAATGTTTTCAGTTCACCTTTTGTGATGCTGCCTTTTTCTGCAATTTCATTCAGTGCGCCCATCATAGCAGCGATGGCTGTGTTAAAGCCCAGGGACATAATGTCTTCGCCCACTTTTTTGATGAGTTTGTGGAATGTTGTTTCCAGTTCTTTGGAGTATTCGTCACCTTCAACCACGATGTCCTGCAGGTTCCACACTCTGTCAAGGAATCTTGCGCAGCCTTTGATAGAACTGTTGGACCATGGTGCAGCTTTCTGGAAGTCGCCCATAAACATTTCGTAAAGGCGGAATGTATCAGCACCAAATTCGTTTACGATATCGTCAGGGTTAACTACGTTGCCACGGGATTTGGACATTTTTTCGCCGTTTTCACCCAGAATCATACCGTGAGAAGTTCTCTTTGCGTATGGTTCAGCTGTATTTACTACGCCGATGTCATACAGGAATTTGTGCCAGAAACGTGAGTACAGCAGGTGGAGTGTTGTATGTTCCATACCGCCGTTATACCAGTCAACAGGCATCCAGTAGTCCAGTTCTTCTTTTGCAGCCAATGCATCGTTGTTGTGTGGGTCGATGTAGCGCAGGAAGTACCAGGATGAGCCAGCCCACTGTGGCATTGTGTCTGTTTCGCGTTTAGCAGGTTTGCCGCAGTGTGGACATGTTGTGTTTACCCATTCTGTGCAACGGGCCAGAGGGCTTTCGCCTTCGCCTGTTGGTTCAAAGTCTTCCAGTTCTGGCAGTTCCAGAGGCAGCTGGTCTTCCGGAACAGGTACCCAGCCACAGTCTTCACAGTAAATCATTGGGATTGGTTCACCCCAATATCTCTGACGGGAGAAAATCCAGTCGCGGAGTTTGAAGTTAACTTTTTCAACGCCGATACCTTTTTCTTCCAGATATTTAACGATTGCAACTTTTGCTTCTTCTACAGACAGGCCGTCCAGCATACCGCTGTTTACCATAACGCCTGTGTCGCAGTCAGTAAATGCAGCTTCTTCCACATTACCGCCTTTTACAACTTCAACAATTGGGCAACCGAATTTCTTTGCAAATTCCCAGTCGCGTGCATCGTGGCCAGGAACAGCCATAATAGCACCTGTGCCATATGTTGCCAGAACATAGTCAGAAATAAAGATAGGAATTTGTTTTTCTGTCAGAGGGTTGATAGCTTTTACGCCCTGAAGCATAACGCCTGTCTTTTCTTTTGCCAGTTCTGTTCTTTCCATATCGCTCTTTCTTGCAGCAGCTTCGCGGTATGCAACAACTTCGTCATAGTTTGTCAGAACATCTTTCCATTCTTCGATGAAAGCGTGTTCAGGTGCGATAACCATATATGTTGCGCCAAAGATAGTATCTGGGCGTGTTGTATAGATTTCCAGCACGTGACCTTCTGTTGTGTTGAATTTAACCTGTGCGCCTTTTGAGCGGCCGATCCAGTTTTTCTGCTGTGCAACAACAGGTGGGATAAAGTTTACATCATCCAGATCGTCGATCAGTTTGTCTGCGTATTCTGTGATTTTCAGAATCCACTGACTTTTGTTTTTGTGTACAACTTCGCCACCGCAACGTTCACAAACGCCGTTTACAACTTCTTCGTTTGCCAGTACAACTTTACAGCCTGTACACCAGTTTACGTTCATTTCCTTTTTGTAAGCAAGACCGTGTTTGTACATCTGCAGGAAAATCCACTGTGTCCATTTGTAGTAGTCTTTGTCTGTTGTGTTGATTTCTCTGTCCCAGTCAAAGGAAAGACCAAGGCTTTTCAGCTGTTCTTTAAAACGTGCTACATTGTTTTTTGTAACGATTTCTGGGTGAATGTGGTTTTTCATCGCAAAGTTTTCAGTAGGCAGACCGAAAGCGTCCCAGCCCATTGTGTACATTACATTGTGACCAGTCATTCTTTTATATCTTGCAATAATATCCATGGCTGTGTAGGAACGTGGGTGACCTACGTGAAGACCTGCACCTGATGGGTATGGGAATTCAATCAGGCCATAGAATTTAGGCATTGTTTTATCGTTTTTTGTTTTGAATGTTTTTTCTTCGTCCCAGATTTTCTGCCATTTGGCTTCTGTCCGTTTAAAATCGTATTTCATCTCTTTCTCCGTTTAATGTGCTCTGCACGATATATTATTCGTTATCCAGATTAAGTTCGATTTCTTCGCCGTCTGCCCAAAGTTTATCCAAGTTGTAGTAATTTCTTGCTTCAGGGTGGAAAACATGTACAATAACGGTGTCATAATCCATCAGAATCCAGTTTTTAGATTCGTAGCCTTCTACTCTTGAAGGGCTCAGATTAAACTGAGTTTCTAGCTGGTATTCAACCTCATCAGCCAGTGCTTTAACCTGTGTTGTGGATGTACCAGTTGCAATAACAATATAGTCTGTTACGATTGTCAGGTCTTCAATTTTCAGCACTTTAACATCGTGTGCTTTCTTTGCGTCCAGAATTTTAGCGATAGATGTGGATAGTTCTAAACCTTTCATATTTTTCCTCCTTGTAGATTTATATCATACAGGCCGCTAATTGCCTGCATACTATCATAAATTATAATTTATATATCAATATATA
>JAFZGF010000065.1 GCA_017555565.1 Oscillospiraceae bacterium | reverse complement strand
CGAAATTTCAAATTTCTGCCTGTCGGGCTATCACAGCCGCCACAACACAATTTACTGGAAGCTGGAAGATTACCTTGGCATCGGCCCTGGGGCCCACTCCTGCATGGCGGGTCAGCGCTTCTATTATCCACGCGACCTGAAAACCTTTATAGCAGAGGGTAAAACCGTGGCTGACGGCACAGTTGATGCAGATGATTACATTATGCTGTCCCTGCGCCTTGCCAGCGGTCTGAATTTTGAAACCTTGAAAGAAAAATGGAGCCTTGTCCCAAATGATTATGTAAAAAGGAAGCTGGAAATCTATAAAAACGGCGGATTTATAGAGTATGACGGCACCACCGTCAGCCTTACTCCCCAGGGATTCCTGGCTGAAAACATAATAGCCAGCGATATTATGGGCAATGTAACAGAGATATAACAAAAAGCCATTGGCAAGAGCCAATGACTTTTATTGTATAGTTTATGGGTACTCCCACTTTCTTCTATCCAAACCCCGCCTTGATGTGTTACAATTATAAAAAACTTACGGAGAATTTTATGAAAACTCTTTACATATCAGACCTGGACGGCACTCTGCTTAACTCAGATGCACAGATCAGTCAATACACAGCCGATACCCTCAACAGCCTTATCGAAAAGGGGCTGCTGTTTTCCTACGCCACCGCCCGTTCATACAATACGGCAGGCGAAATAACCAGCGGCATCACCGCCCATTTCCCACGGATACTGTACAATGGTGCTTTTGTTGTGGACAACGCCACAAAACAGCCGATTATCACCAATTTTTTTGATGATGAACTGTCCCGTCAGTTTGTCCGCACCCTTGTTGACGGCGATGTGTGGCCACTGGTCTATTATTATGACAGTGGTGTGGAAAGTATGGCCTTTATTATGGAAAAATCCACCGATGAAATGAAAGAGTTTATCTACGAGTACGAGGGCACCCTGCGGCATATACCCGCTTCTTCGGCACAGCAGCTGGAAAAGGCAAACACCTACTACTTCGTGTGTATCGACACACCGGAAAAACTGTTTCCTCTTTATGAAAAACTGAAAGACCACCCTGCCGCCAATATCATATATCACGCTGATGTGTACACAGGCCGGCAGTGGCTGGAAATTATGCCAAAGGCCGCCAGCAAAGCCAATGCTGTGCTTATGCTGAAAGAAAAGCTGGGCTGTGACAGAGTGGTGTGCTTTGGTGACGGCAAAAACGATATTTCTATGTTCAATATATGTGACGAATGCTATGCTGTGGAAAATGCAGTTGAAGAACTGAAATCTATCGCCACCGCTACTATAGGCTCCAACAATGCCGATGGTGTGGCTCGATGGCTGGCAGAAAATGGGGAATATTAAAACAAAAAGGAGCGCTGTAAGCACTCCTTTTTTGATACAAATAAGAAAACCGATACCCATCTGGGTATCGGTTTTACTTGGTGCGCTAGAAGGTATGTGACACTCTGAAAAATGGAGTGCCAGCGAACATTTTTCAGCCAGTGGAACTTATGCAAGGGAACACAGCTTGCTGTGTGAGTCGTAGACTCGCCGTCTGCTACGGCACGCGTGCCTTGCATACTGACTGGCTTTCGCTACCGCTCAAGCTCTTTTTCCTAAAAACAGTCCACCGGACTGTTTTCTTTACGGAAAAACCCTCTCGGGTCCGAGTCCTACTACTTACATAAAATAAAAAAGAGTATCTGACGATACTCTTTTTTATTTGGTGCGCTAGAAGGGACTCGAACCCCTGACCTCTTGATTCGTAGTCAAGCACTCTATCCAGCTGAGCTACTAGCGCTAATGCACTAATAATATTATCACCAGTTATGCATTTTGTCAAGTATTATTTTTGCTTTTTTAAAATTATTTTGAAAATTCTTCAACCAGCCAGTAATAGTAGTTGTTAATTTGTTTTGCAGAAATTCTGTTTGTGCCGTCCGGATTGTATTCCAGTTTTTCTACACCCAGCGGTTTCAGGTCAGCCAGGAACTGTGGCAATGCGCCGATATTGCGCAGATGATTTATATCAGCTGATACAAATTCTTCCCATTCTCTGATTTCACTGCCGTGAACATCGAAAACCAGGCTTTCATCATACAGCATAATTTTGTCATAAACCCGATAGCGTTCTTCGCGCTGTTTTGCCACTGTTTCATTTGCAGGATACAAGAACATACTCATTGCGCGGTTAATATCTGCACTGTACGGATTTATTCTGTTGGCATGTGTAATATATTTCAGCCACATAAACCAGTCTTCATCTGCATCAATGTCTTCTCGCATGCCACCGTATTTTTCGTACATTTCTCTGCGGAACATTGCCCCTGTCATAGGTATACGGCATTTTACACACATATCCATCAGTGTGATGTGGTCAAAAAGCACGCTGTACATACCTTTATATTCAAACTGGAATGGATCGATGGATATTGTATCGCTTTTTACTGCCATAATGCCGGAAATCACCACATCAGCCTGTGGGTGTTCAATAAATCTGCACACATGTCCGCTGATAAAATCAGGGTAATAGAAATCATCGTCATCAAGAAATGAAACAAATTCCCCTTTTGCCCTTTCGATGCCGATATTGCCTGCACGG
>JAFZGF010000064.1 GCA_017555565.1 Oscillospiraceae bacterium | reverse complement strand
TAGTGCCGAAAATACTTGGATGGAGACGTCCTGGGAAGATAGGGAGGTGCTGGCTTTTATCATATTCCCCAATAGCTCAGTCGGTAGAGCGCGTGACTGTTAATCACGATGTCGTTGGTTCGAGTCCAACTTGGGGAGCCAAGAAAATAGAGACAGGACAAAAGTCCTGTCTCTATTTTTTTCGTATTAACGAAATGGACGAGAAAGGCGGAAAAAGAAAAAGACCTGAATGGTCTTTTTCCCGCCGTGGCCCGTAGGGCGAGTCCAACGTCCAGAGTTACCACAAATATATACCTTGTTTGTAGTTGGACGAGAACTACCCTAAAAGGCACACGAGGACGGCGACTGTATGTCTTTGAATAATGTAAAAGTATAGGTCGCAAAAAACTGCCCGAATGGTCGTTTTTAGGGTGTGGCGGCAAGGCCGTCGGCCCGAATGGGGAGACACGTTGCCTAGCAATGTGCGCCGCCTGCTGCGGCGAGTCCACTACGCTCGCAGGACAAGCTCGCGTTTTTGCCTGCGGCAAAACCATTACTGCAGCTACGCTGCCTCCTTGGGGAGACAGAACAAACCAATCCGAATCTTTTACCATTAGGTGATAGATTCGGTTTTGTTTTTTATATTTAAACTATCTTTAATCATTAAAAATTTATTACCTTTAAAGGCGTATTTAGTTTTATTACTAAGTACGCCTTATTTTTTATTTATATCATTTTTATAAGTAGAAATTATTTTGTAATATATTTGGAGTTTTGTCAATTTATGTTGTTCCTTTAGGCTGCCTTTAAGCTGAATATGTATAATTGTTTTTGAATTGGAAAGGAGTAGTCTGACGGATGAATAATTCAGAAACAAATATTATAAAGAAAAACAATCCGAAAAAGCTGTTTAAAGGTTTTTTTTCAAAATGTGGAAAGCATAAAGTTATAACAGGATTTATACTTATTGTACTTTCTGTCACAATAATTGCTGCATACAATTTTAAAAATAGTTTAAAAGAAATGCAGGAGGTAGGATACAGTTTTGTCCGCACAACAACTTTGTCAAAAGACGGATTGGAAACAGCAGTAAATGTTACAGGTAGTGTAGAAAGCTCAAAAACCTCTACAGTAAGCTATTCTGCAGGTATTAACTCAAGCGCACCTAAAATTAAAACGGTAAATGTTGCTGTTGGTGACTATGTGGAAGAAGGCGATATCATTGTTGTGCTGGATAATACAGATATTCTTGAAAACATCACTAAACAGAAAGAATTACTGGCTGAAAAACTGGAAGAATTGGCCGAAAAATACACAGCAACATCTGACAACTATGAAGCACTGGACGATGAACTGGATGTAAGCAAAGCGGCAGTGGATACAGCATATAACAATATGGTTGCAGCACAGAATAAATTTAATGAAATAAAAGCTAATGTTGCTGTTTATCAGACTAATTATGATAATGCCGTAAAAGAAGAAGAAAACTACGGTATTGCGTATAACCCTATAAACGCAGAAATGATGCAGGCTTTAAAAGAAAAAGAAACTGCAAAAAACGAAGCGAAAGCAGCAGAAGAAGATGTAACATCAAAAAAAGAAGCAAAAGAGGCTGCTGAAACTGTGTATGAAAATGCGTTTACAGATTCTGAATCAGATAGAACTATTGCTGAATTGAAAACTGCATATGAGAATGCTGTAACAGCCTTAACAGAAGCTGAAACCAAAAAGACAGAAGCTGACAAAAAACTTAGCGAAGCTACACAAAAGGTAGCCAATCTTACAGAGAGTTTCAACACTGCGAAAACAAAGTATGAAAATGCTGTATTGGCAACAGAACAAGCAAAAAAAGCACTTGATGATGCTAAAAAAGCTTGCAACTATTCTTCTTACGAATCTGCATACAACAGCGCAGTTTCCGCATACAATTCTGCAAAATCTGCAAAAGAACAGCTGGCTTCCAAGGTAGAATCAGCCTATGAAAGCAAAGAACTGGCTTATGAAAACTATCTTAACGGCAACACAAACGATACTCTGGAAAGCCTGCAGGAACGGCTTGAAAACTGCAATCTTAAAGCAGAAACATCTGGCAAAATTACCAGCCTTTCTGCAATTGTAGGCAACACTGTAAACGGCACAGTTGCCACAATTCAGGATACAGACAGTTTGAAAATTTCCGTTACAATCGGTGAAGCTGATATAAACACAGTTGAAATTGGCATGAAGTGTAAAATCCGCAGTGATGCTACAGAGGGCTATATCAGCGGTACACTTACACAGATTGACCCTGTTTCCAGTGCCGGTGGCAATTTTGGTGCGGAAGTTACTGTTAACGGCGGTGCACAGGGCCTGCTTATCGGTATGAACGCCGATGTTGATATTATTATATCCGAAGTAAAAGACTGTTTTACAGTACCTGCTGATGCTATCGGTAAAGATGAACAGGGCGAATTTATATACCGTCACACAAGCGGTGAAGGCGTGGATATGAAATTTGAAAAAGTTTATGTAACGGTCGGCGAAAGCAATGATTACTATGTGGAAATCTCCTCATCATCACTTAATGAAGGCGATGTTATCCGCAGTTATTCCGACCTTACAATCGGCGTGGAAACTGTAAGCGGTGAAGAAGCACAGCAGATGCAGGGCATGGGCGGACTGTTTGGCGGTTTGCTTGGCGGCGGAATGCCTAATGGCGGTGGTATGCCTAATGGCGGCGGAATGCCTAATGGCGGTGGTATGCCTAGCGGTGGCAATTTCCCAAGTGGCGGCAATGGCGAAAGACCGCAGATGTCAAGCGGTAATGGGTTCCCTGGCGGCAATGGCGAAAGACCACAGATGCCAGGCGGTGGTGGTTTCCCTGGTGGTAACGGCGGAGGTATGCCCTGATGAATAAAACAGATTTTCCTTTTGATGATTTCAAACTGAAAAAACCTATTATTCATATGAAAAATATCCGCAAAAGCTATTATATCGGAAAACCGAACCAGCTGGAAATTCTCCACGGAATCGACCTGACAGTTTATGAAGGAGAATTTGTTGCCATTGTAGGCGAAAGCGGCAGTGGTAAATCTACACTTATGAATATCATTGGAGCCCTTGACCGCCCCACAGAAGGCAGTTATATACTTGATGGTGTGGATATAAACAAGGCGGATGATATTCGGTTAAGTGAAATCAGAAATAAAAAAGTAGGCTTTGTTTTTCAGACCTTCAACCTTATAGGCAGGCAGTCTGCCCTTAAAAATGTTGAGTTGCCAATGCTGTATGCAAAGGTGCCTGCAAAGGAAAGAAATGAAAGAGCAAAGCAGCTTCTGGAAATGGTAAATATGTCTGACCGTATGCACCATCAGCCAAATGAACTGAGTGGCGGGCAGAAACAGCGTGTGGCTATCGCCCGTGCTATGGCCAACAACCCTGCCATTATCCTTGCTGATGAGCCAACAGGTGCGCTGGACAGTGCCACAAGCCGTACAGTTATGGATATTTTCCATACACTCAACAAAAAACACGGCAAAACCATTGTGCTGATTACACACAGCAATGCACTTGCATCAGAATGTGACAGAATTATCACCCTTATGGATGGCCGGATTATAAACGACAGAAAAGGCGGTGGCACAGATGCTTGATAATATTATTATGGCTTTGCAGAGTCTGCGCGCCAACAAAATGCGTGCACTGCTGACTATGCTTGGCATTATTATCGGTATAGGTTCTGTTATCGCCATAGAGACAGTTGGCAACAGTTTAAGCGGTTCCATTACTGACAGTATGAGTGGTTTCGGTGCCAGCAACATCACTGTAAGCATAACAGAAAAGGAAGATGATGACGCCAACACTTCACAGGGGGTGCGTATGCGCCTGTTCCGCCCATCGAATCCTGACGAAAGCGACCTTATTACCGATACAATGCTGGAGGAATTCCGCACAGCTTTCAGTGATAAAATAAAGCATATTACAATAAGTGAAAGTGCGGGCAGTGCAACATATACTGCAGACAGTGACAGTGCAACCCTTACCGTTACAGGTATTAACGACGAATATATCCCTGCACAGGAAGTGGAACTGCTGTATGGCAGAGTGGTAAACAACAACACCGACGCAGACAAAAAACTGTGTATGGTTGCAGATACCTTTGTAAGCGACTATATGGGTCTTTCCCCTTACAATGCTGTAGGCAAGGAACTTTCTGTTAAAATAAGCAGTACACCACATACTTTTTACATTGTGGGAGTTTATAAATATGAAGAAGCGGAATCCCTCTCTGCAATGAGTGGGCGGTCTGTAACAAGTATGTATATCCCTTTGTCCACAGCAAAGACAATCAGCGGGGCAAATAAAAACTATTCTACTGTTACAGTTATGGCCACACCTGAAACGGATATAACAAAGTTTATAGATATAGCAGAAGAATATTTTGCCAGCTATTATACACTTAATGACAGCTGGACTGTTGAAGCAAGCAGTATGGAAACACTTATCAGTTCCCTCACCGAAATGCTGGATACAGTCAGCCTTGCAATCAGTGCTATTGCGGCAATCAGTCTGTTAGTTGGCGGTATAGGTGTTATGAATATTATGCTGGTTTCTGTAACAGAGCGAACAAAGGAAATCGGCACAAGAAAAGCCCTGGGTGCACCTAAATCCACAATACTGATGCAGTTTATTATTGAAGCTGTGGTTATTTGTCTTATGGGCGGCGGGCTTGGCATAGCATTGGGTACGGGTCTTGGGGCAATAGCTTGCAGTGTGCTTGGCTACTCTGCCCGTGCAGATGTTGAAAGCATAATTGCAGTTGTGGTTATTTCCATGGCAATAGGCATTTTCTTTGGATACTACCCTGCAAACAAAGCAAGCAAGCTGGACCCTATTGAAGCATTAAGATATGAATAAATCATCGTATAAACACAAACTCATCAAAAAAATACAATAGAATAATTTGTAAAGAAAGGCGGACAAAATTTTATAAATTTAGTCTGCCTTTAGTCTGTTATGATATGATTATATATTGAGGTGATATTATGAAACTGCTTATTGCAGAGGACGACCCTCGTCTTTTGAAAACTCTTATACATATTTTCCAAACCAATAAATATATAGTTGATGGTGTCGCTAACGGAAGTGATGCATTGGAGTATGCACTGACAGGTGAATATGACGGGCTTGTGCTGGACATTATGATGCCCGGTATGGATGGACTGACAGTGCTGAAAAAACTGCGCGAAAAAAACATAACAACACCTGCTTTGTTTCTTACTGCAAGAACTGAAATTGACCAAAGGGTTGAAGGTCTTGACGCAGGTGCAGATGACTATCTGCCAAAGCCTTTTTCCACACAGGAGTTACTGGCTAGGGTGCGCGCTATGCTGCGCCGCAAGGATAACTATACTGCTGACCTTATAGAATACAGCGGTCTTGTTCTCAACCGCTCTACATATCAACTGAGTTATGAAAACAATACACGGATGTTAAGCGGCAAGGAATTTCAGATTATGGAAATGCTTATGCAACGCCCTGAAACTATAATGTCCACAGAACAGTTTATGACGCATATATGGGGATGGGACACGGATGTGGACACCAGCGTGGTCTGGGTGCATATTTCCAATCTGCGCAAAAAACTTACGGCATTAGACAGCGACACAGAAATCCGATTTGTACGCAATGGCGGTTATATTCTGGAGGTAAGGCATGATTTATAATTTAAGAAAAAAATTTATAAAAATCAGCGCATTATCCATACTTATAGTGTTTTCGGTTATATTTGCAGGTATTGCAGTTACAAACCGCATACAGCTTAACAACACAATGGACACTCTTGCAGATGTAATAGCAGAAAACGGTGGTCACTTCCCTGATTTTGCCCGACAGCCTCCACAGAGACCCGGCAAGGATTTTCCCGACAGAGGCATTATCACAGAGGAAACCAGGTTCAGCACACGATTTTTCACCGTATGGCTTGACAGTAATTACATCATTACACAGTTCAACACCGATTTTATCTTTTCCGTGGATAAAGAGCAGATTGCAGATTACACAGAAAAAGCACTCAACAGTCACAAAGAACGCGGCTGGATTGAAGGGTACAGATACAAGGTGTTCAATCATTCCGAAGGAAAGGCTGTTGTTTTTGTAAACGGTGAAATGAACAGTACTGTTTCCAACAGATTTGTAATTCTATCCTTTGTTGTGCTGGCCTGCAGTGGCTTCATACTGATTCTGATTTTTATAATCTTATCAAAAAGGGTTGTTAAGCCTATTGCAGAAAGCTATGAAAAACAAAAGCAGTTTATCACAGATGCAAATCATGAACTGAAAACCCCACTGACGCTTATTATGTCCAACGTGGATATTGTGGAGGAAGAACTGGGTAAAAGTGAATGGCTGGATGATATACGCAGTGAAGGTCAGCGCATGACAAAACTTATAAACCGCCTGGTATCACTTTCCCGTATGGATGAAGAACAGAATGTTTTGCAGAAAGAAAATTTTGATTTGACCAATGTTGTTTATGATGTTGCGTCAGAGTTTGTGCAGCTGGCCTGTGAAAACAATAAAATTCTTTATTGCCTGGCACAGCCAGATGTGGCAGGCAAAGGTGATGAAGCACATATCCGTCAGCTTATGTCCATTTTACTGGACAATGCAGTAAAATACTGTGATACTGACGGCGAAATCCATATTGATCTGACCGAAAAGCGTCACCCTGTTATTACAGTGGAAAACACATATACGGATGTTGATAACATTGAACTGGACAAACTGTTTGACCGTTTTTACCGCGCAGACAAGGCCAGAACCTATGACGGCAGCTTTGGCATAGGACTTTCACTGGCAAAGGAAATTGTAAACAAACACGGCGGCGAAATATCTGTCTATAAAAAAGATAAAATTATTGGGTTTAAAGTTGAACTTAAATAGTATAAAACCCAGAGATGCAGTATACATCTCTGGGCTGTTTTTATTTGTCTGATACTTCCATCCTGCCTTGCGCTGTCCTGATATATTTATTCATCTCCAGCAGCTGTTTGCGGTTTGCCACGCCCAGCTTGGAGTATATATTGCGGTTGTGATATTTCAATGTAGACTCTTTGATATT
>JAFZGF010000063.1 GCA_017555565.1 Oscillospiraceae bacterium | reverse complement strand
CGACTCCGTCACCCGAGAGGGTCGCGGCGTTAAACAAACAGTCCGGTGGACTGTTTGTAGCCGGCAAGAGCTTGAGCGGCAGCGAAAGCCAGTTAGCGCTTGCCTTTGGCAAGAGCGGTGATTCCCATCACCTGCTCCAAAAAATACAGAGGTCAAATGATTTCTGTATTTTTTGTATATATAAAACAGTAATCAAGTTCACACATATTCATCCTGTCAGACAAGTAATGTAGTATTCATCTGCACCAAAAAAACAAAGCGGCGTATATACGCCGCTTTTGTTGCATTAAAAAGGTGTGATATAAAGTTAGATTATATTAACACATGTGAGAAATAGGTTATAATGCATAAAAATAATAGTAAATGTTGATAAAATAAGTATAACTTTCACAAAAATTTCACCTTATACTCATTGTTCTTTCCGTACAAGATAATTTATAATAATTATAGCACATTTACAGAGAAATTATGGGAATTTCTTGTGGCGAAGCTGCGAATAATTCGCCAAATAAGTAGGAAAAGGAGAATAGGTATGCCAACTTTATTTGTTTATCTTTTTGCAATGCTTGCAGTTATCCTGGCATGGTTTGTACTTTTTAAAAGGCCTATATACGAGGCCATTGGTGTCAGCTTTATAGTTTTGCTTACAATGTCCGGTACGTGGGGGCAGTTGGGTTCGTTTTTTAACAAGGCTATATCCACATCGCTGATATACTCTATGACTGCTTTTGTGGCTATGTCCATAGTGTTGACAGAAACACAGGTATTGGACGGCTGTATCAATATTATATTGGCCATATTGGGCAAAGTTCCAGGTGGCGCAGGATATGTATCGATAATAGCCAGTTCATTTATGGGGGCCCTTTCAGGTTCTGGCCCTGCCAACGTTATGTCCACAGGTGCAATCACTATACCGGCTATGAAAAAGTCTGGTTTTCCTGCTGAACTGGCCGCCAACATAGAAAGTAACGCCAGTTACCTTGGCAATATGATTCCTCCGTCATCAAACATAGTCGCAGCCTTTGGTGCCTATCTGGCGCTGTATCCGTCAACAGATATGTCTGTGGGTCAGTTCTGGATTGTGCTTTGGAGCATCAGCTTCTGGTTCATTTTCCAGCGTATGGCAATGATTTACATATTCTGCAAGAAATATGACATCAAACCTATGAATACCGAAGATGTGCCGGATTTGAGACAAGCGCTGAAAGAAAACTGGCAGGGTATGATTTTACCGGTGATAATCCTATTTCCATTCTTGCTTGACTATATGTTCAAAGAAACATTTTTCACAGCTCGCCTGGGGGCTGCAGGCGCAGACTATATGTCTTCCAGCCTTATGATTTTTATTGCAGGTATCGCCACAATGTATGCCTGCCTGATAGTTAAAGACAAAAAAATGGTTACACCTGCCGGACTTGCCGAAATGTTTGAAGATGCCATTACCAGCATAGCACCTACAATCGGTACCTGCCTTATAGGCTATATGGTTGGGGCAATGTTCAATACCCTTGACCTTTCCAGTGAAATGGAACTGTTTATTATGTCAATGGATCTTAATAAATTTTCAATGATTGTGGTCATTTGTCTGATGACCTGTTTCCTGGGTATGATTATTCCTGGTTCATCTCTTACAGTTATATTTGGTTCTGCTTTTATAACAGCTCTTGCTTCAGTTGGTGTAAATCCTCTTCTTGCCGCAGCTATGTTGCCTTGTATATGTGGCGTTATGTGTGGCATTACACCGCCTCTCGGTTTAGGTATGTATGCGGGTATGGCTATTGCAGAATCTGATTTCAAAAAGACTTTTAACAATAATCTCTGGTGGGTAGCGGCACAGTTTATTCTGCAGATTGCCGTACTGATGAACTGGTTGCCGATTTTTGGAATATAGGAGGGGAGAATATGAAAAAATTTCATGATAATTTAGGCAAAGTTCTGGGCCTGATTTTTGGTTATGGAATAATGTTTGTCACATTTGCAGGCGGCGCAACTTTCTTCGGTTATCTTGCGGCCTTGTTTATCGGCGGTGAAAAGGCGGTTCTGATATGTGACATTATATATAAAACAATTACTCCTATAATTGTAAAGTTCACCAGTTCTCTCATTCTTCTTGGCCTGGCAACAATGTACCTGTATGGACAGACTGCCCTTACAGTAGGTAAAGAATAATATACGATAAACAGCCATCTATATGGACGGCTGTTTATTTATCTTTTCACATTTATTTCATTTTACATAAATCCTGTACTGTGATAATATAAAATTAAGATATAGCCCAATATAATGGATGAAATATCCTGCTTGTTCAAAATAAGTAAAGGAGATACATATATGTCAGGCAGAAAAGAACTTATTTTTAAAGAATATTCTAAAAAAGTTATAACAATATGTGTATTTGGTATTGGTTTTGCACTGCTGTCTATATTTTTGGAACTTTTGGATATAAAATTTATTCTTGCAGGCAGTCGGGCGGTATATGGTGCAATTTTTATGTGCGGTATTATGTTATATACAGAGCGGAATAAATATGATTCACAGATGGCTCAGAAGCACAAAAAATATGCATTGATTGCCGTTGCAGCCAGCGTGGTGTTGTTTATCATTCGTTTGATTAACCCAGACTTTTTCTCATATATTTCCACTGGCCGTGGGGGGCAGTCAATATCAACAGAATTTGTTGTTGCATTTATGCTTACAGCTATAATAGCTTCACCGCTGATAGATATAATGTTTGTTTTCCGAAACACAAAAGTTGCTGATACACATATACCTGAAGCTGATAAGGAGATTGACAATGAGTAAATCAACAATACATATGTCTGCCCAAAAACAGAAATCCCTGCAGGAAATCTACGACATCATACACTTAAACCGGGGTACAGAGCAGGTGTGCAAAACTGTGCAGAACATAAATGGCGTAGAAATATGGACCCTGGTGTATGAAAAGTTTTTCTTCAGAAATGGCAGTTATGCCAGCTTGACTATAGTACTGACAGAATTTGCAGATAATCAGACAGCTGTTCTTGCGGCATCTGGCGGCGGCGAAGGCATTTTCAATTTCAGCTGGTTTGCAGAGCAGGACTATGTTAATTCCTGCGCCAATGCATTAAAGGAATGTGGTTTTGAAACCACACAGTTCTAAAATTTTACAAAGGACAATATTATGAAAGACTTTATAACCAAATCATTTAATATTTTTGACAAAGAATGGGCGCTGGTTACAGCAGGGAACTTAGGCAATTATAATACTATGACAATCAGCTGGGGTGGCCTGGGTACACTGTGGAACAAACCGGTTGCTACTGTTTATGTAAAACCTATCCGCCACACACACAACTTTCTTGACACGAACGAATATTTTACAGTAAGTTTCTTTGATGAAAAATACAAAAAAGACTTGGGTGTTCTTGGTACACTTTCCGGACGCGATGGTGACAAAGTGGCTAAAACTTCCCTTACACCAGTATCAGTGGGGGACAGCATTTCTTTCAAAGAAGCAAAACTTACCCTGCTGTGCAAAAAGATTTACCGTCAGGATCTGGATAAATCCTTTATGCCGGATTTTGCAGTTGAAAAATATTATATAGACGAAGCAGAACACACAATGTATGTGGGTGAAGTTATAGATATAAAAGAATAATTAATTGTAAATAAAAAAGGCGACCATCGGTCGCCTTTTATTTGTTTTATTTCTTTGGTGCAATAGAACGTGGTTGAACGCCTTTTGGAATAGGGCATACATAGCCGTCGCCTACACGCAGTTTGTGTTCTTCCTTGGCCTGCTGGATAAGGTCTGGATTTTCCATCAGTTTTATTGCGGCACCTGCCATAACTTTTGCAGCATACAGCATACCTTTGTGGGCAGGGCCTTCTTTACCCTGGGCAACCAGCTGCCAGGAGTGACCAGGAGTGTCAGCAGCATAGCAGGCTACATTAATCTGTGCAGTCGGGCATACCCAGCTTACATCACCCACGTCGGATGAACCTGCCAACGCGGCTTCACTTGGAATATATGGCATCACTTCATCTATAAGAGCCTTGTCAGACAGAGCAAGAACAGCTTTTTTGTTTTCTGCACCACTTACCTCGTCAGCGAATCCGTTTATTGTACTGCCAATAGCAGGTGAAGTAGCTCTGAATTTTCCTGCCAGGTCAATTTCTTCAGCGGTATATGTTGGATGAGGAATTTCTCTCAATGTATTATCCAGCACTTTTTCCATTACATTGTTTGGAATAATATTGGAGCAGGCTTTGATAAAGTCTATTTCTACATCTGTTTCTGTCATAAGGCTTGCGCCCTGGGCAATTTTATTTATTCTCTTGTAAATATCCTGCACCTGTGCATTTTTAGGTGCGCGGATAAGATACAGCACTTCAGCTTCTGCCTGCACAACGTTAGGGGAGAAGCCACCGGTGTTTGTAACAGCATAATGCATTCTTGCTTCTGGTATTACGTGTTCGCGCAGGTAGTTTACACCTACGTTCATCAGTTCAACTGCGTCCAGAGCACTGCGCCCCAGGTGTGGTACTGCAGCGGCGTGAGCTGCCAGACCTTTGAATTTGTATGCCACCTGTACGTTGGCCAGTGTACTGCCGCTCCAGGCGTTTGTAGCATCGGATGGATGCCAGGACAGCGCGCAGTCCAGCATATCAAATACGCCTTCCCTTGCCATAAATGCCTTGCCACTGCCGCCTTCTTCACCAGGGCAGCCAAAGTAGATTACGGTGCCTTCATTGCCAGTGGACTGCAGATAATCCTTTATTGCTATTGCAGCACCAATACCGGCAGTACCCAGCAGATGATGGCCACAGCCGTGTCCATTTGCGCCTTTAACCAATGCATTTTTTTCCACACATCCTGCAACCTGGCTTAAACCGGACAGAGCATCAAACTCACCCAGAATGCCGATAACAGGTTTGCCGCTGCCGAATTTTCCGCTAAAAGCAGTAGATATACCGGCCACACCTTCTTCTACTTCAAAACCTTCACTTTTCAATGCATCACACAGTAACTTTGCAGACTGAAATTCTGTGAAAGCAGTTTCCGGCACATCCCATATGCTGTCGGACAGAGCGGTAAGTTTATCTTTTTTATCTTCGATTACACCAATAATTCTGTTCATATTATTTCTCCTGTAATTATATTGATATAATTATATCATATATTTATGAAGAATAAAATTTTTATTTACAAAAAAAGGCTGTGAATTCAATCACAGCCTTTATACTATTTCAATATACCGATTGCCTTGTCTATTACAGATATTTTTGCTTCTGTAACATCGCCGCCAAATTCGCCGTCAAGAGTCCAAGGTGTTGGCGATGTAAAACTGAACTGTACATTTCTTGTTTTGAAATAAGATATATACTGATTGTCAAAATTCTGGGTCAGCATTGATGTTATAATACTTTGCAGTTCCATCACGCTTTTTGGAGCTTTTATCAGCATTACTTCGAACAGACCGTCATTCATAGACACTTCGTCTTTTACTGGCAGACTCACACCACCTATGCTGGTAGAGTTTGATACTGATGCATAGATAAAGTCACCGTGGAATACTCTGTCTTCGCTGATTATGGTGGCAGTGTGATGCTGGCCTATAGGCAGATGTCTCAGACCTTCAATAATGTATGCGGCGTGGCCCAGCTGATTTTTCAGTTCCTGTGGAGTAGAATAGGATACTTTTGTAAAGGCACCAAATGCCGCCACATAGTTGAAATAGCTGTCATTGAATTTACCTATGTCATAATAAAAAGGGTGGCCGTCTATATTGCTGCAGGCAGTTTCTATATCCCTGCTCAGTCCCAGCGAAGCCGCAAAATCGTTTGTAGAACCGGTTGGCAGGTATATCAGCCGTGGTTTTTCCTCCATGGACATCAATCCGTTTATTGTATGATTCAGTGTGCCGTCACCGCCCCGACATACAACAGTTTCAAATCTGCCATCTTCGTCAGCCAATATTTCTTCAGCACCGTATCCGGACAATACCGGCTGTGCAACACAGCGGCAGTCTCTCTTCCGCAGGCTTTCCACTACATATGGCAACATATGTGCCGCCCCATTTTTACCGGCTTTTGGATTATATATTATAAGAACATTCTTTTTCATATCATACCTCTTTTAATATAAATTATATTGTAGCACATATTTGTGATGTTTTGTGTCTTTTTTTCTATTTATCACAATTTTAAATGTAAAATTCGGGTAAACTGTCTTATTTTGTACTTTCAATGAATACGCTGTATTTGGGTCGGATACTGTCAATATGTGTCCGTAAATAATTTTTATAATTTTCTGCAGTGTTTTTTGTATATATAGCCAAAAACAAAATATTGAATGAAAATCACTTGAAAAGCACAATATATAGTAGTAAAATTAAATGGCACTTAAAATATAAATACTATATATTGTTATACATACATATTAAGCAGGAGGATATATGAACGCTATTACAGTTATAAAGCGCACAGGTCGCCAGGTTGAATTTGATGCTACAAAAATTGAACAGGCTATCCTGAAAGCTATGAAATACGGCAGCGGCATCGTAAATGAAAGAATGGCCAGAGAAATCAGCCTTGGCTTTGAAAGCGAAAAAACTGTTGTTACAATCAAAGAAATTGAAGACTATGTATACAAAGCACTGGTTGATTCCGGTGATATGCTGACAGCCAAATACTATGAAGCATACCGCGCGGTACGTGAATACCAGCGTCAGAGAAATACTATCGACAACAAGGTACTGGGTGTTGTTACAGGTGAAGAAAAGGATGTTCTCAACTCCAACTCCAACAAGAACTCCGCCCTTATTTCCACAATGCGTGACCTTGTTGCTGAAGAAGTTTCCAAAGATATTGCCCTGCGTATGATGCTGCCACCACACCTGGCACAGGCACATCGCGACGGTCTTATCTATATCCACGACCTGGGCCATTATCTTAACCCATCTTTCAACTGCTGTCTGGTAAACCTGGCAGATATGCTGAACAACGGCACAGTTATCAATGGCAAGCTGGTTGAAAAAGCACATACATTCCGCACAGCATGTACAATCGCAACACAGATTATTGCACAGGTTGCATCCGGTCAGTTCGGCGGCCAGACAATCACTCTGTCACACCTGGCACCATTTGTAAGAATTTCAAAGGAAAAATTCATCCGTGATACACGCAGAGAATGGGATGCAATGGGCTTTGAATATACAGAAGACCAGTTGAATGCCGCTGTAAAAGTGAAGCTGGAAGAAGAAGTTCGTGGTGGTATCCAGACTTTCCAGTACCAGATAAACACACTGCAGACATCAAATGGCCAGGCTCCTTTCCTGTCTGTATTTATGTATATCAACGAATATCCTGAATATGAAGAAGAAACAGTAATGCTGATTGAAGAAATGCTGAAACAGCGTATCCAGGGTATGAAAAATGAAGTAGGCGCATGGATTACACCTGCTTTCCCAAAACTTCTCTATGTAACTGATGAAAACAACATTCACCCAGACAGCAAATATTACTGGCTGACAAAACTGGCAGCAGTATGCGTTTCCAAACGTATGATGCCTGACTTTATCAGTGCAAAACATATGAAGAAAAATTACGAAGGCAATGTATTCGGCTGTATGGGTTGTCGCGCATGGCTGTCACCATACAAAGGACCTATCAACAATACAGAAGGCGAATACAAATGGTACGGCCGTTTCAATATGGGTCTTACTTCACTTAACCTTGCTGACGTTGGACTGTCTGCACAGGGTGACACACGTAAATTCTGGACTATTCTGGAAGACAGACTGGAAATGTGTAAAGAATCCCTGATGCTGCGTTATGACAAACTGAAAGATGTTACATCTGATGTTTCTCCTATCCACTGGCAGTATGGTGCCATTGCACGTCTTGGCAAACATGAACCTATCTATCCACTGCTGCAGGATGGCTATGCTACAATCACACTGGGCTACATCGGTCTGTATGAATGTGTAAAAGCCCTTACAGGCAAAAGCCACACAACACCAGAAGGTGAAGCACTGGCTCTGGATATTATGAATCACCTCAAGAGCAAGATCGTTCTGTGGAAACGCCAGACTGGCCTTGGTTTTGCACTTTACGGCACACCAAGTGAATCTCTGACAGAATACTTTGCAAAATCTCTGCAGAAACGTTTCGGCGTTATCGAAGGCATTACAGACAGAAACTACCTTACAAACTCTTACCATGTGTTTGTGCAGGAAGAAATCAATGCTTTTGACAAACTGAAATTTGAAAGCCAGTTCCACCCAATTTCTTCCGGTGGTGCTATCAGCTATGTTGAACTGCCAAACCTTGCAACAAACCCTGAAGTTATTGAAACACTTATCAAGTATATGTACGAAAACGTACAGTATGCCGAAATGAACACAAAACTGGACTTCTGTATGGAATGCGGTTTTGAAGGCGAAATCCTTTGTGACGACAATCTGGAATGGTACTGCCCTAACTGTGGCAACCGCGACAAAGACAGAATGAACGTTGTTCGCCGCACCTGCGGTTACCTTGGTGAAAACTTCTGGAACGAAGGCAGAACACAGGAAATCAAAGAACGCGTAATGCATCTGTAATATTAAATTATCAAATTATTTACAACCCTTGCACTGCAGGGGTTGTTTTTATTTACAAAATATTTTTAAAATGGTATCATAATAAGACGAGGTGATATTTTATGAAAAAACTGATTTCTGTAATAGTTCCTTGCTACAATGAGCAGGAAGTATTACATATGTTTTATGATGAAATGAGCAGAGTTGCAGGTCTTATGACAGACTATAACTTTGAATTTATATTTGTAAATGACGGTTCAAGAGACAATACTTTGAATATATGCAAAGAACTTGCAGCTAAGGATGAAAGGGTAAAATATATTTCTTTCTCAAGAAACTTCGGTAAAGAAGCAGGTATTTATGCAGGTTTTGAAAAGTCAAAAGGTGACCTTGTGTGTATGATGGATGCAGACCTGCAGGACCCACCTGCACTTCTGCCTGAAATGGTAAAAGCCATCGAAGAAGAAGGCTTTGATTCTGTTGCCACACGACGTGTGACAAGAAAAGGCGAACCACCTATACGTTCTTTCTTTGCCAGAATGTTCTACAAACTTATGAACAAAATCAGCAAGACAGAAATTGTTGACGGCGCCCGTGACTACCGCCTTATGACACGTCAGTTTGTAAACAGTCTCCTGGATTTAGGCGAATACAATCGCTTCTCAAAAGGTCTTTTCGGCTGGGTTGGTTATAAAACAAAATGGCTGGAATATGAAAATGTAGAACGCGCTGCAGGCGAAACCAAATGGTCTTTCTGGAAACTTCTCCTTTATTCAATTGAAGGTATTATGGCTTTCTCAACAGTGCCCCTTGCTATCAGCGCTGTAATGGGTATACTGTTCTGCGCTATTGCTTTTGCGATGATAGTGTTTATAATTGCAAAAACCGTTATGTTTGGTGACCCTGTTGCCGGTTGGCCAAGCACAGCCTGCATCATCCTTTTTGTAGGTGGTGTGCAGCTGTTCTGTGTGGGTATTCTCGGCCAGTATCTTGCCAAGACTTATCTTGAAGTAAAAGGCAGACCTATCTATATCTGCAAAGAAACAAATATCGGGGAATAAACTATGAAATATGCACAGATGCGACAGTTTGATGTAGCAAATGGTGTGGGTATCCGCACCAGCCTGTTTGTAAGTGGCTGTCACTTCCACTGCAAAAACTGTTTCAATGAAGAATACTGGCCATTTGACTACGGCCAGGAATACGATGATGCAGCTATGCAGAAATTTATCGACCTGGGTAAAAGCCCAAATGTTACTGGCTATTCATTACTGGGCGGCGAGCCAATGGATCAGCTGATGGACGATATGCTGCTGAAAACAGTGCAGGAAATCAAAAAACAGACAGGGAAAACTATCTGGATGTGGTCCGGCTTCACCTTTGAAGAAATGAATGCCCGCCAGAAAGAAATTCTGCAGTATGTTGATGTGCTGGTAGATGGCCAGTTTATCGATGAAAAGAAGAATCTTACACTGTTGTTCCGCGGCAGCGAAAACCAGAGAATAATCGATGTGCAGAAAACCCTGGAAAAAGGTGAAATTGTACCTTGGGAGAGAGAAAATGGATATTAAAATCAAATATTTTACCGAAGAAATTGAAAAAATAGCACCTATTTCAAAAGGTGACTGGATAGACCTGCGCGCCGCACAGAAAGTGGAACTGAAAGCAGGGGAATTCAGACTCATCCCTCTGGGCGTTGCTATGCAGCTGCCAGCAGGCTATGAAGCTCACGTTTGCCCACGCTCATCCACTTTCAAAAACTTCGGTGTTATCCAGACAAACTCTATGGGTATCATCGACAATTCCTACTGTGGTGACAATGACCAGTGGTTTTTCCCTGCATTTGCATTGAGAGACACTGTTATCAATGTTAATGACAGAATCTGTCAGTTCAGAATTATGGAAAACCAGCCACAGCTGCAGTTTATCACAGTTGACTCCCTTGGCAACGAAGACCGCGGCGGCCACGGTTCTACAGGAGTTAAGTAAGCAGTCTGTTAGAAAAATTTGAATAGGTAGAAGAGATAAACAATAATTTGGAGGTGTGTATCTATGCATGAAATAATCTTAAGATTAACAGAAAAAGATGATAAAGATGCATTTGTCTTCGCTGATAAAATCATCTCCGAAAGTCAAGATACTGATGTCTGGTATGAGCATTTCAACACTTTTGCATCATTGCTTAATCATCCAAAGTCATATGTAAGAAATCGTGTATTGAATATTCTTGCAGTCAATGCACAATGGGACAAGGAAAATTATTTTGATGCGATTCTTGATGATTATCTTGCCCATGTTACAGATGAAAAACCGATTACAGCCAGGCAGTGCATAAAGTCATTGGTGCAGGTTGGAGAGGCAAAGCCACAATACATACCAAAAATAATAGAATGTTTTAACAGGGCTGATTTATCAAAATATAAGGATAGTATGCGTCCGCTGATTGAACAGGATATAGCTGAAACCCAAAAAGCATTGACAGAATAAATCCCAATTCATCAAACACCATATATGATATAAAATCAAAACTGTCTTCTTTTACAGGAAGGCAGTTTTTTATTGACAATACCATATATGTAGGGGTACAATATTGTTATAAAATTAACATATAAAGAGGTATCGTTATGAATAAAGCATTGGAATGGTCACAGGAAATTCAGAATGAAATTTCTATGTGGCGCAGAGAACTGCATAAAATCCCTGAACTGGGTCTTAACCTTCCACAGACAACTGCTTTTATCACTGCAAAGCTGGATGAATGGGGCGTAAACTACACAGTGTGCAAAAACTGCACAGGTGTTGTGGCACTGCTGGGTAAAGCTGGCGGCAAATGTATCGCCCTGCGTGCTGATATGGACGCACTGCCAATCAAGGAAGAAACAGGCGTTGAATACGCATCTACAAACGAAAATATGCACGCCTGCGGTCACGATGCTCACGCCGCGATGCTGCTGGGTGTTGCCAAAGTGCTGAAAGACCACGAAGACCAGCTGAACGGCTATGTAAAACTGTTCTTCCAGCCAGGTGAAGAAGGTCCTGGCGGCGCACCTGTAATGATTGAAGAAGGCTGTATGGAAAACCCACACGTTGATGCCATCTATGCAATCCACGTTACAGAAGTTGAAGAAGGTATGAAACCTGGCGATATCCGCCTTATGTACGGTGATGTTTCTGCTGCAGATGACCAGTTTGATCTGTATGTAAAAGGCCGTGGCGGACACGGTGCAGCACCACATATGTGTGTTGACCCAGTTGTTGTAGGCTCTACAATTATCCAGACATTCCAGACTATCGTAAGCCGCGAAATTTCTCCTCTGGAACCTTGTGTTATTACAGTTGCCACTCTCCAGGCAGGCCGTGGTGCTGAAAACATCATCAGCGACACCTGCTATATGCGCGGCACAGTAAGAAACAAAAATATGAAAAACCGCGAATATGTTCTGCGCAGAATGGAAGAAGTGGTAAAAGGCATCTGTATGGCGATGCGCGCTGATTACGACTTTAAACTGGACTATGGCTATCTGCCGGTTGTAAATGAAGAAAAAATGACAGATGCACTTATTGCTTCCGCATCAAAAGTTCTGGGCGAAGATGGTGTACACGTTTGGGGTACACAGCAGATGGGCGGTGAAGATGCCGGCTTCTACTATCAGCTGGTTCCTGGCTGTTTCTTTAACCTCTGCTGTCAGACAGCACATTCAGACGGCAAAATCTACCCAGGCCACAACTCCAAATTTATGATTGATGACAGCCTGCTTTACCGCGGTACAGCAGTATTTGTACAGGGTGCTATCGATTATCTTAACAACTAAACACAAAAAATCCGTGCAGAATATCTGCACGGATTAATTTTATCTGAAAAACATTTTTCTGAATTTTCTTATATAGATTATCAGCACGCTTTCGCTTGCTTTATCATACATAAAAAACACAAGCCAGAACATTGCCACCAGCAAAGCCATAAATGCGACACCATAATCCCGGAATTCATTTACAAGTGCGGCAACAGGGAAGATAAACAACAATATGCCGTAAGAAATAATCAAAGATATGTTTATGTAGGCAAATTTTGCAATCAGTCTGGTTTTTTTGCCCAGTTTTCTGTCCAGCGGCATTTTAATAACTGAATACAACCCAAAAACAAATATAAACATAAATACAAGTTCCTGGTCCGGCACCAGCATAAGTCCCAGACAGCTTATGGCGGCATACAGCGTCAGACCGGTTTTTACACCGTATTCATATACAATTATCAGCAGCAGGCAGGCGGCCATAGCAGGGCATACATATGTTGCGAAAGGAAAAAGAAATCCCATCATAAGTATGGTAACAGCCAGTGCCCCAAGCATGCCGCACAGTGCAATTTTCATTGTGTTGCTTTTCATTTTAATCTCCGGTTAATATGTAAATATATTCTCTTTTATTATTATAAAAAATATGATACAATAAAGTTTGATAAAAGCCAATAGTTTTTTGGTATATGAATGAATTTGGAGGATAATATGAGCAAGATTCCTGTTGTTATTGACTGCGACCCAGGTATAGATGATTCTATTGCTATCATTATGCTGGCAGGCTCAGATAAAGTTGATATCAAAGCAATTACTACAACTCACGGCAATGTAGGTCTGGAAGGCACTACAAAAAATGCCCTTGGCCTGCGTGAACTGCTGGGCCTTGACTGCCTTATTGCAAAAGGTGCAGCCAAACCTATGATCGTTCCCCTTAAAAATGCCAGCGAAATTCACGGTGCAAATGGTCTGGCAAACTACGAACTGCCACAGCCAAAAGGCACTTTTGAAAAAGATGCTGCCTGGGATGTAATGTACCGTCTGGCCAAAGAAGAAAATGGCGAAATGGTGCTGGTTGTTCTTGGCCCTATGACCAACGTGGCTCTTACTATACTGAAATACCCTGACTTCAAAAATTATGTTAAACGCATATATATGATGGGTGGCAGCCGTCTTTACGGCAACCATTCACCTACAGCAGAGTTCAACATCTGGGGTGACCCTCATGCCTGCCAGGTAGTGCTGAAAAGCGGCATTCCTGTAACAATGGCTGACCTGTACTTTACATATGACAATGCCATTACAGGTGCAGAGATGAAAGAAATTTACAGCCACGGCAAAAAATTGAAACCAATGCTGGACGCATTTATTGCTCATGATACAAAATTTGCAGAAAGCGTAGGAGCACAGTTTGACGAGCACAATATTGCTATCTGCGACTCTTCTGCTGCCGCAGCTCTGCTGCTGGATGGCGACTGTCTTGAAACAGAAGACTACTATGTAGTGTGTGAAACACAGTCCACAGAAAACGAAGGCCAGACTGTTTTTGACTACAAAGGTCACCTTAAAGGCCAGGCCAATGTTCAGCTCTGTATGAAACTTGACAGAGAAAAATACAAAGCTCTCATCCGCGATGCTGTAGCACATTTTGAATAGGAGGTAAGCACAATGGAAAAAATCAAAATTATTATGGACATTGATGTTGGTATAGATGATGCCATAGCTATGTGTCTTGCCCTCGGCAACGAAAAATTTGAAGTTCTGGGTTTTACAACAACTTTTGGCAACCGCAAAGTTGATGTAACTACAGAAAATACACTTAAAATACTTGAACTGGTGGGCCGTACAGATATTCCGGTAGCAAAAGGTGCACCACGCCCAATGGTCAAAGAATACAACCCACCTGAATTCAGCATCGTACACGGATATGACGGCCTGGGCGACATGGCAGACCCTCTGCCAAAACCATCAATCAAGCCAATCGAAAAAAGCGCTGTTGAATTTATGGCAGACACACTCCGCGAAAGTGAAGAACCAATCACAATCGTACCTGTTGGCCCAATGACAAACATTGCCACACTGATTATGACACACCCAGAACTGCTGTGCAAAATCAAAGAAGTTGTTATTATGGGTGGTTCTACACTGAAAGGCAATGCTTCACCAGTAGCAGAAGCCAACATTATCCAGGACCCTGAAGCAGCATACATTCTGTTTAAATCCGGCCTTAAAATCAAAATGGCAGGCCTTGACGCAACCTGGGATGGATATATCGCCTTTGATGAACTGGAAGAATTCGGCAAAGCCAACTGGCTGAGTGAAAAAATCTATTCAATGTGCGGTATCTATGCAGAACATTACCGCGAAAGAATGAAAAATCCTGGTCTTGCAATGCATGACAGCCTTACACTTGCTTGGCTTGTAAACCCTGACCTGGTAAAAGCTGAAGACTACTATGTAACAGTTGATATCAACGGCCGCTACACTTATGGTATGACAGTTACAGATGTAGACAATGTAATGAAATATACACCAAATGCTACTGTTGCAATGGGTGTTGACAGAGTGCCTTTTATCCAGCTGATAAAAGATGCTATTGCAAACCTTGCGGAACAGAAAAAATAAAATCGATATACAGCCGTTCTTACAGGGCGGCTGTAATACTTGTGGAGAATAAATGCAATATATAGACTATATCCTGTTGGCACTGCTTATAGTTGTAGCAGTTCTCAACATTGTAATACTGTTGACAAATTCCAAAAATAAAAACCTTGCAGATAAATTTGCAGATCTGGAAAACGATGTAAAAGACTATATGGACCGTTCACAGCGAGATACTATAGATTCAGTTGCACGCCAGATGGAACTTTCTTCAAAATCCACCCGTGAAACACAGATTGCTCTTGCAACACGGGACTCTGAAAGATTCAATATGTTTTCACAGACTACAAACGACAGTCTGGACACCCTGCGCAAAACGGTTTCTGATATGACCAACAGCCTTGACAGCCGTATGACAGCTTTTCAGAAGCAGACCACAGCCCAGATGGAAACCATCCGTCAGTCTACCGAAAAACGTATGGCAGATATGCAGGCATCAAACGAAAAGAAATTGGAAGAAATGCGCCGGACTGTAGATGAAAAACTGCAGAAAACTCTGGAAGAACGCATCAACCAGAGTTTCAAACTGGTAAGTGACCGACTTGACCGGGTTTACAAATCCCTTGGCGAAATGCAGAAAGTTGGAGCAGGTGTTGAAGACCTGAAAAAAGTTCTCTCCAATGTCAAAACCCGCGGTATCCTGGGCGAAGTTCAGCTGGGGGCTATCCTTGAAGAAATCCTCAGCCCAGAACAATACGAAGTAAACATTGCCACTAAAAAAGGCTCTGCTGACAGAGTAGAGTTTGCTGTAAAACTGCCAGGCGAAGGGGAAACACCGGTGTATCTTCCTATCGACGCCAAATTCCCGCTGGACGCTTATCAGAATCTGCTGGATGCTTACGATTCTGCGGATCCACAGCAGCTGCAGCAGGCAGTAAAAGAACTGAAAACACGTATCAAAGGTTTTGGCAAGGATATTCACAACAAATATATCGATGTGCCGAACACCACAGAGTTTGCTATTATGTTCCTGCCGGTTGAAGGCCTTTATGCCGAAGCTGTAAAACGGGGTCTTGTAGAAGAACTGCAGAAAGATAAAATCAACCTTGCAGGCCCTACCACAATGGCGGCCCTGCTCAACAGCCTGCAGATGGGCTTCCGCACACTGGCAATCCAGAAAAGTTCTGGCCAGGTGTGGAAAGTATTGGGCGAAGTTAAAACTGAGTTTGAAAAATTCGAAACTGTTCTGGATAAAGCACAGCAGCGTATGCAGCAGGCCAGCCAGGAACTGGACAGCCTTGTGGGTACCCGTACACGTGCTATCAACCGCAAACTACGCGATGTTTCTGAATACACAGCCCTTGATTCAGAAAATATTTCAAAAATTTCTGAAAAAATTTAAAAAAACTTGAAAAAAGTGTTGACAAAACCACTTTCCGGTGGTATAATTTATCTTGCGTTAAGGATAACGCTCGATTCGCGGATGTGGTGGAATCGGCAGACACGCTAGCTTGAGGGGCTAGTGGTAGCAATATCGTGCAAGTTCAAGTCTTGTCATCCGCACCAAAGACCAGCTGAAAAGCTGGTCTTTTTTGTGTCTGAAAATATATTATAGCCTTAACATATACTTGCGTCTGACAGACTTGAACAGTGTTCAACCGAAAAAGTAATCGTCGCGTACTGCGACGGGCCGAATGCCCCTCTTGTCCGCTCGTGACTTTTTCTTCCTTCGCCTCCCTTCATCTGCCACAGGCAGCGGTCGGCTTTGTCACCTGTCATCCGCACCAAAGACCAGCTGAAAAGCTGGTCTTTTTTTGTGTCTGAAAATGCCGAAATGGGAATCTACTGATGAAAACACAAAGTTTATTCCCATTTCGGCATAAACTTTGAAAAAACAAAAGAAGTTTCCCGTTTCGGAATAAACTTTTGAAATTATGTTACGAAACAGGCTGAAAAACAGCTAAAAAGGTTACAAATAATTTTTAAACAGTGTGTAAAGGCTGTTTGTAAACTTTATCATATATTATATATTTACCATTACCATATCTTTAATATTGTGATATAATACCAATATATTGCATTAAGTAGGAGAATGTTTATGGCAGTTAATGTTACCAACGAAACACTAAAAAAATACGCCCGCATGGGTGCAAAGGCATTTATGACCAACCCTGGTTATGTGCTGTCCTGCAAGGATGAAAATAAAAAAGAAGATTTTATTTACAATGTTATTCTTATGAGACTTTATATTTCCAGAAAAACAGATATTTTCTATTTTGACGAAGAGGGTAGGGGTATGCTGGTACTGCGCAAGGCTGGTATGGATTACCCTACAGGTGAAGTTCTTAAAGTGCCAAATATCTTTGGACTTTTAAAAAATATGTCCTATGTCTCAAAACTGCTTTCAGTTACCGGTGCATACAGCAGTAAAGGTCTGTATGATGAAGAAAAAACATACATTGTTTCTCCGGTTTTTGTTGACGTTAATCATCAGGGCAAGGGTGTGGGCACAGCTTTGCTGAAAAAGGCTATTGAAGATATGTCTGCCAAAGGATATAAGGTTGGCCTTGATACAATGGAACCATCCAATGTGCCTTACTATGAAAAGCTGGGCTTTAAACTGATTGACAAACAGTACAACGAAAAAGAAGATGCCTACAGCTGGTATATGATACATGAATAAAATAAAACCGCTTATGATAATTCATAAGCGGTTGTTTTTATTTGCTGTTTTCGGTTGCTGGGGTAACTTTTGACAAATCCTCGTCAGAAATTTTCTTTGCAATAATGATAAATCTTCCTTCATCGTAGTTGAACTCGCAGGTGGACAGCAACAGCAGTTTGTCACCATATTCAAGGCTTACACCACTTTCAAAACTCTGGTGTGCCTTTGCCTTTGAGATATAGTCGTCAAAATCAGCCTTGCTGTCAAAGTCTACAGTATCAATGTAGTAAAAATCCGTATTCCGCAGGTCGATTCGTGCACATATAGCCACTTCATATGTGCCAAAGCCGTTCATAGTGTCAAAACCTACATATCTGTGTTCCTGCCAGAATTTTCTGCTGGCATAGCTTTCCACTGCGCTGAACATTGTTTTATTCAGCATATTGTGGCCGTAGATAATGGTGTTGTCACTTTCGTCAGCAGTACATTTAAAGTCCATAAAAGGCACGCCATAGCTGCTGTATTTGCCATCAAAGTCTCTGCGCAGATAATACTCTGGATTATCCTTTGTCTGTACCACCGGGTAAGACAAAGGTGTGTCGGGTATAAATATCCAGCCGATAAAGTCATTGTTCATATCATAGATAGACTGATATTTTTCCGCCGCAGAAGAATAGCTTTCATCCTTATCTTCATCGCCCTGCACGATCTGTTCCAGTTTTTCATATTTTTCGTTGTTTTCCTTGGCATCCTGGCCGATTCCCAACAGTTTATAACCGGAAAAAGCTATTACTCCCAACAAAACAACTATGATTATATTCAGTAAAGTGTTTGTTTTCTTTTTCATTTATTTGCTCCAAAGTATATGTACATAACATTATACTCCTTTTTTAATCATATATCAAACGATGACTTATGATTTTTTACTATATATCAAAACAATATTTATTTATATTGATAGTTACTTTTTGCTATATAAATATGATATAATTTTAATGTTAGGAACAAAGAGGTGCTATGAAAGACAGATATATTCTACACTGTGACTGCAACGGCTTTTTTGCGTCGGTGGAACTTTTGTCTTACCCGGAACTATGGGACAAACCTGTAGCAGTAGGTGGAGACAGCGAAACCCGACACGGCATTGTGCTGGCAAAAAATGAAGCAGCTAAAAAATATGGTATAAAAACAGCAGAAACACTTTGGCAGGCAAGAAAGAAATGCCCGGACCTTATAGTTCTGCCACCTCATCACGACCGATATTCACATTACAGTAAAATAATAAACGGTATATACACCCAGTACACCGATTTGGTAGAGCCTTTCGGTATTGACGAAAGTTGGCTGGATGTAACCAATACATATATGCTGTTTGCCGACAGTCCACAGCAACTGGCTGATGAATTAAGGCAACGAATAAAGTATGAAACAGGCCTTACAATCTCTGTAGGTGTCAGCTTCAACAAAATTTTTGCCAAGCTGGGCTCTGACTACAAAAAGCCAGACGCCACCACAGTTATCGACAGAAATAACTATAAAGATATAGTATACCCGCTGTCTGTAGGCGACCTTATCTATGTGGGCAAAAGTACACAGAGCGCCCTTGCCGAAATGGGTGTAAAAACCATAGGCCAGCTGGCACAGATGCCTCTCAAAACTCTGGAAGAACGCTTCGGCAAACATGGTACGGATTTGTATAAATACGCCAATGGTCTGGAAGATAGCCCGGTTTCCAGCTATTATTCCGAAAAAGATGTAAAAAGTATTGGCAGCGGAAATACATTCGGCAAAAATCTGCACACTATGGAAGAAATAAAGCCTGCATTGTTAAGACTGTCCGAAGATGTGGGCACGCGCCTGCGCCGCCGTGGTATGTATGCCAACGGTGTTCAGCTCACTATCCGCTATCCGGATTTTCACACTTTTACCCGCCAGTGCAAAATCCCGTCTACCGATATCACCAATGATATTTACAAACGGGCGCTGAAACTGTTTATAGACAACCGCAACCCCCAGATAGCTATCCGCGCCCTTACAGTAACCGCCATTGACCTGGAAAAAGAAAAGCGTGTGGCACAGATGTCCCTTTTTGATGCAGGAGCAGATAAAAAGCGGGAGAAAAACGAAAAACTCCAGGCAACCATCGACCGGATACGCGATAAATACGGCAACGCATCGGTGCAAAGTGCTACAGTTATGGGCGCTGGTTATAAAAAGAAACAGAATCCTTTTGGTGACAAACCTGAAAATGGGGCTCGCCGCTGGGATAAAAACGATACGTAATTTTAGTCTGACAAGACTTTTAATAGGAGGAAATAATATGTTCAAACTTTTGAAAAACGGTCACGTTTATTCACCTGAAAACCTTGGCGTAAAAGATATTCTGCTGTGGGAAGACAGAGTTATCAAAATTGGCGAAGGCCTGAAAATCCCAGAAGGTTTTGAAGGTGCTGAATTTGACCTTTCCGGCAAAATCATTATCCCTGGTATCGTAGATACACACGTTCACATCACTGGTGGCGGCGGTGAAGGCGGCTTCACAACAAGAACAAGTGAAATCACATTTGAAGAAATCGCAGAAGCAGGCGTTACAACTCTGGTTGGCGTTCTGGGTACAGACGGCTATGCAAGAAGAGTTGAAGACGTGTTGGTAAAATGTATGGCTCTCCGTGAAGAAGGCTTTGACTGCTACTTCCTCACAGGCAGCTACACATTCCCAATCACAACAATGCGCGGCTCTGTTGCTGAAGATATTATCTTCAACGAATACTGCCTTGGCACAGGTGAAGTTGCACACTGTGACCACCGCGGCAGTCTTATGAGATATGAAGAATTCACACGTCTGGCAGCTGACACAAGAAACGGCGCACGTCTTGCAGGCCTCAAAGGTGTTCTCAACATTCACCTTGGCAACTACCCAGACCCAGCTGATTTCTTTATCAAAGCTTGTGAAGAAGATATCACATTCCGTCCACTGATTGTTCCAACACACGTTACAAGAAAATACGATGTATTTGACAGCTGTCTCAAATTCCTTGAATACGGCGGCCAGATTGACATCACAGCAGGTTCTGACGGCGATGCAAGCCAGAAATCCTACGGTTCAGTAGAAGGTCTGGAAATCATCTACAAAAAATACGGCACTTTGGACAGAGTTACAATGACATCTGACGGTAATGGTTCCGCACCTATCTGGGACGAACTGGGCAATATGATTGGCATGGGCAAAGGTTCTTCCAAAGTTCTGCTGGCTGACCTGAAAAAAGCTACAAAGAACGGTATCATTCCATTTGAAGAAACTCTGCGCACAATGACAACTATCCCAGCAGCAGTTTACGGCCTGAAAAACTCCGCAGGTAAAATCGTTGAAAACGGCACAGCTAACTTTGCTGTTCTTGACGAAAACCTTGACCTGGTTGAAACAATCCTCAACGGCAATCTTGTATGGCTGAAAGGCAAAGGCGTTGTAAGATAATTACATAGTTTAAATCAAAATCCGTATGGCTAAAGTCATACGGATTTTTTAATGATGAAATATTTGTGACAGATATGTAACATTTATTGCCTTTATACAAAAAAATGGTAAAATATAATCAACAGATGTATTTTTATTGAAAGGGGCGATTTTGTGAAAAGAACTATTTCTTTATTGCTTTCTTTGGTTATAATTGTGATGTTTGTGGGCTGTAGCAGTAACCGGCATACCCAGATTGATGTACCTGTGTACACAATGCCTGACCTTGAATGGTGGGGAGAAAATCTTGATGGCACTGATGCGAATTTGTCTATAGGCACCTCCGTTCACGGTGGTATCGCCACAGCGGAAGAGATTTTTTCTATTATGGAAAGTATAGAATTTTATGATGAAATATCCGTCAAGCCAATTGGTGGCAATGATTATTTAGCCCACGGCATAAGCCTTACAAACTGGGACGAGGATAAGCGCATCAATTTTACTTTCTATGATGATTTTGCCTTTGTGGCTATTGATGAAAACGGTACAAAGGTTGACCAGTCACCTCTGTACAGATATTCAGACAGCGAAAAAGTTAAACAGTTCTTTATTGATAAAGGCTGCTATATAGCACCACATATCCGTTCAGAAATTGTGGGCAGAATTGATGCACTGGTAAAGGCTGGCAATCAGCAGTTGCTTAACAGTCTTGCACAGCCCGCTACCCAGCATGGCGAAACCACTTTTCTGCCTATGATGGAAAAAATAAAGGATATATATGTTTCAAATGTTTTCCCTGTTGATAATGAAGAATATTATGCAAATGTAGACCTGGTTTATGACTGTGGAACAGAGAAAAAAGGCTTTATAGGGTTGTTTGTCCTGAATAAAGAGTTTGAACTGTTAAAAGTAATGCTGACAGAGGATGAAAATCTCCCACTTAAAATCAACCCATATGTAATAGATGATATAGATTATTCCATATGGATGGAAAAGCTGGATTCTCCATATTACAATAATTTTCATTATAGACTTGGTGTGGGCAATTCAGACCAGTGGAGCAGTGGTATGGAATGGAATACAGCTATTATGAGTTGTATTGATAATCTTGAACTGGGCGAAATGGTGGATATAAACAGAAAAGACTACCCACGAAACCAGACCTACAGGATTGTGCTGACGGAAGGCAGTTCCTATTATAATGAAAATACATTGTTTTTTGAATTTTATGATGACTGCAATTATCTGACAATATGTAATCATAACGAAGAGGGCAGTCGGCCTCTGTCAGTATGTGATGAGCATACAAAGGCTTATAAAGTAAATAATCCACAGACAGTCCGAGATATTTTCAGTATGAAAGGTCAGTATGTTTCATCACAAGATTATGAAAAACTGCAGGATTTTGCACAGTTTTGTATGGAAAATACTCTGGTATATGATTTAAACAATTTTGCAATAGGAAGCAAAAGAATACCTGGAAACCGGAAGTTCAAAGGCGAAATTGCAAATTTCAAAGCTGAAAGCACAGACCATCTGTCTGCGGAAGACGGAAAAGAAAAATATCTGATAGAGTTTACTGCTATGTTTGTCGAAACACGGGCTGATGGTCACGAAATATATACTGCTGCTGACATAGGTATGTATGTGTACAAACAGGGCAATGGCTGGATAGAAGAATCTGTATATTTAAAATAGTGTCAATAGGTAAAAGTATGAAAAAAATAATATCCGTTTTAATTTCTTTTGTTATATTTTTGTCCCTTGTGGCTTGCAGTCATACAGACATATCACCTGATGATGCAAACCGGCAAGAGGCTGTGCTTTGCGGTTTTGATATCGGGCCCTGGATTACAGCCCGCGTACTGAATGAAGATAAGGAAAGCCAATGGCTGGCAGCGCGGACGCGGATAAATAATCCTGACATAGCAGGTGATAAATATCTGCACAGCAAGTGGAAAACAGTGGATTCTCCTATGGAAAACACCATTAAATTCCTCTCACAGATAAAAACAGAATCACAGCCCACAGAATATAATTTTTCAAAAGATGAAATATGCTATAAATTTTCTTTGATAACATACGCTGACAATAACCCTGTGGAATACTATATTTCTTCAGATTTTAAATACATAGGCGCAGTGCAGGGAATATACGGCCTTACTGACTGGCAATTGATTACTTTCCCGGATAAAGTGTATAAAATAACCAATGCCGAAGAAATTCTTAAGCTGGCAAAAGAATACGATATATATATGCTCACTATGGCAGAGCGCTCACAGATTACAGACGCAGAGGGACCTTGTGGTGTAGACATATCCTGGTGGCTGGACAACTTTAAAAATGCAAAAGATACACTGAAAGGCCGCCTGCATCTTAAAGCTGAAATGAATAATATGAAGGAATACGAAACTGACCCTCGACGTATAGGCGGTAAAGGGAAGGATGTAGTTAAAGTGGCAGACTATATATCTGTGGTTGAAAATTTTTCCACATCAGATGTTATTCCTTTTGACATTGATTATTTTACAAAGGATGATTATTTCTACTATCTTAATTTCCATCTTACAGATTTGACCAGAGAAAATTTAACGGATGCACCACAGGAAATAACATTTATGTTTTTCAATGATTTTGAATATGTGGTGGTAAGCGACATACCAAGGTCGGTGTATAATTCTGAAATTAAATATGTGGTTTCAGATATTTATAAAGTATCAAACCCACAGCGGATTAAAGACTGCTTTATCGCAGAAGAAGTTTTTATACAATAATAAAAAGCACAGCTTTCAAAAGCTGTGCTTTTTTAATTTACAGTAAATTATCCGAAATATTTTTCATATATCCGTTGTGCATATGAGTCGTTTCTTTTTATACTTATAAGCTTGCCTTTGAATACATCGGCTTCATAAAGGTTTATACTGTCTATAATAACTTTGTTTTCCTCTGTATTATAGATAAAAATACCATTTACATACAAATCACCACATTTAATGTACAGCCCACCTTCAGGGTTATATTCTGATGCATTTATTTCATTCAGAATGTGCTCTGCATAATTTTCGATATCAAACATACCACACACAGTTTCCACTGCATATTTGCTGGCGGAATCGTTGGTATAATAATAGTTGTTGCCATTGCCGTATGAGAAACTCACCCCTTTGCCTGCAGGGTAATGTAATATCTGCATGTCTGCACATAGCTGTCCATTGACGGATATTTTATATTCATAGGTTTTAAAACCATATGCAGAGGAAGTTTCTTTGTCAAACTCTGCTGTGAAAGGAATATTTAATGCTGAAAACATATTGTCTATATCTTCATCCACGGGTGCGGCAGGATATTGCAGAGTTTTGTCAGTGTAGAGATAAGGGTTTTCGGTATATATTTTTTGTGTTTCCCGCTGGACTTTATTTTGCTCATTGTTATATGCAGTTTTGTCAGTGATAGTAAGCCTTATCAGTTTAAACAGGTTTACAGAATAGTTATTTTTGTCTTCGACAATCGAAAACTGCATATCGACTATACAGCCATCGTGTTCAAATTTTACCTGAAGTAATCCAGATTCTGAATAACTGCAATTTTCTTTCTTTTCAATGCTTGTTTTGATTTTGTTTATAGTTTTTTGGCCGTTTATACCATAAAAATCACACATCAGGTCGATTATGGCTAAATCGTTTTCAAAATTTTCAGTCAGCGACAGATTGATAAAGGCTACTTTATTGCATATATCATCTTTGCAATAAAAATTCAGCATTGCTCTTGTTTTACTGCCATCGTCTTTATCGTTCAGCAAACAGTAGTAGGCTGTCTCGTTGTCGGTAGTGTCTTCATCTTCATTAATAAGATTTTGTGTTATAAATGGCAGATTGTTTTGCTGTAAAACAGCATTTATATTTTCCACAGTTGCATCAAATTTCTGTGTCTTTTGACCGCAAGAACACAAGAAAACACATATAATAAGTAGAGATAACAGTTTTTTCATAGGGGTTAATATTTAAAAAATATCGTAAATTTCTTCGCTGACATCTGGTTTTCTGCCTTTTGTCAGTATTTCTATTTCATTTACAAGGCCGGATTCTGTACCGCTTATCATACGCACCTTTACAAACACCTTGTCTGTATACTGTGTGTCCATTACCTTTGCACCATGATTGCCGCAAATGTTCATCAGTTTGTCGTACAGCGGATATTCAACCTCGATAGACAGGTCAACACACAGACTGTAAGACAGTATTTCGGCGCTGGCCACTGCCCGCTGTGCAGCCTGGGTATATGCACGTACCAGACCGCCAGTACCCAGCAGAGTGCCGCCAAAATAACGCACCACAACTATGATTACATCTTCCAGTCCCGAATGTCTCAGCACTTCCAGAATAGGCATACCGGCTGTTTTCTGTGGTTCG
>JAFZGF010000062.1 GCA_017555565.1 Oscillospiraceae bacterium | reverse complement strand
ATAATCTGTCAGGTTGTGGGCGTTTCTTACGACAATATCCAGTGGCAACGGTAATTTTTTTTGATTCAAATAACGCTTTTAGCGTTACAAGGTGAAGCTATGGAACAGTACATAACAAAAAATGCAACAGTCAAAGTTCACGGCAACACAGACGTAGAAAAATTGAAAAAAGCAACAGAACGCTTTCTAAAAAAAGCGTGGCAACAGAAAAAGGAGAAAGAAAAATGAAATTTAAAGTGGGTGACAGAGTTAAAAACACTTTTAACGGCGACATCGGTACAATCATCGAGCTTGGCAGCGACAACGATTATCTTGTTGAGTTCGATAACAAACGCAGTGGATATCATTCTGGACGATTTTTTAGCAAAATAGGCGGTGGTAAACCTGACCATTGTGCATGGTGTCCTGAGAAAATCATAACAGCAGTCAAGCCAGAAAACGAAACCATCGTAATCTTCCGCCGTGGTTCAGAGGTTATCGCTCTCGATAAACGCACAGACAAACGCGGTGTAGCTAAATGTAATCCAGAGGACGAGTTCGACTTTATGGTAGGTGCTAAACTGCGGTTTGGGAGACTGGTTGGCGAAGAAAAACCTGTTTGCAAATTCAAAGTAGGTGACAAAGTTATTGGCAACAAGAAGGCTTCTAAATGCTATTCCATTACACGTGAAGGCTGGGTGGGTAGAGTAGTTAGAGTTGTAAGTCCTACAGAGATAGAAGTTGAGGACAACCCTAAGGCAACACGCGGGATGCTTGTTCTCGCAGAATATTTCGACCTTGCACCTGAACTATATAACGGCAAAGCGGTTTGTGTAAATAACTCAGCAAACGAAAGAACTTTAACAGTGGGTAAAATCTATCAGTTCAAAGATGGTTTTATGTACGATGACAAAGGTTATAAGCGTCACTTTGATGGCAAACCATCTGTAAGCCTTGAAGATTTTAACTCTCGTTTCTTAGGCGAGTTCATCGAGGTGGTGGAATAATGTGCAACATCTGTAGACAGACACCATGCCCCTCCATGTGCCCTAACGCAGACGAACCGAGAGCAGTTTATATATGTTCTAACTGCGGCGAAACCATTCGTGAGGGTGAAGATTATTTAAGTTTTATGGGCGAGCAGGTATGTATGTATTGCGTAGAAGAACTCACATACGAAGCTGAATATATCGAGGATTAATGCTATGCCAAAAGAAATAGAAATGATAAATCGCAAATTTGGAAAGCTGACCGTGATTTCGTTTGCTGGCAATAAAAACGGAGAGAGAGCGTGGATATGCTTATGTGATTGTGGCAATATCACAAAAGCAATAAGAGGTTCTGATTTGCGAAATGGTAGCACAAAATCTTGTGGTTGTCTCAAAAAAGAAAACAGCACTCGAAGAACACACGGATTAGGCAAAAGCAAATTATACGATGTTTGGAAAACAATGCGTCGCAGATGCAATTCCCCGACATCACACAGGTATGAACACTATGGACGGCGTGGTATCAAAGTTTGCGACGAATGGAACGATTATGCAGCTTTTCACAAATGGGCTTATGAGAACGGCTACCACGAAGGCTTAACAATAGACCGTGTCGATGTAAACGGAGATTATAAGCCAGACAACTGTAGATGGACTACTATGAAGGTGCAAAGTAACAACAAAAGAAACTCAAAAATAGTAGAGATAAATGGTGAAACTAAAAGTCTAACAGAATGGGCTGATTTCTCTAATAAATCCTATTGGACACTCCGTTCTCGCTACGACAAAGGTGTTAGAGGGGAGGAACTTTTAAAATGATTAAACTGACAGAGGCTAACTATTACAGTAACGAATCCTCGAAGGATTACATGTCAGTTTCACAGTTAAAACAATTTATGAAATGTGAAGCACGGGCTGTGGCTGAACTCAAAGGTGAATATGGGCCTGAGCGCGGTAGAGCGTTGCTCTTAGGTAGCTACGTTGACGAATGGCTGACTGGCACTGTGGAATCGCAAGATAGATTCATAGAAGAAAACCGCAGTGAGCTGTTTAAGAAAAACGGTGAGAAGTATGCCGATGTTCTGCAAGCGGACGAAGCTATCAGACGAGTGATGGAACAGCCGTTGATGATGAAATATCTGCGGGGCAAAAAGCAGGTGATCATGACGGGCGAAATCGAAGGCGTGCCGTTCAAAATCAAGATGGATAGCTACAAGCCGGGCGAGTTTATTGCTGACCTTAAATATATGGCGAGTTTAAGGTCGCCTAACCTGTTTGAACCGATGGTGAAATATTGGGGCTATGACTTGCAGGCTGCATGCTATCAGGAAATAGTTTACCAGAACACAGGCAAGCGACTGCCATTCATATTCGTGGTAGTTACCAAAGAAAACCCACCACACTTAGCTGTGGGCGAGATAAATCAGTGGAATATGGACGAAGCATTAGAAACAGTGAAAGCCCGTATTCGTGAATATCAGAAGATTAAGAATAGTGAGTTATCTCCAGAGCGTTGCGAGGATTACAACTGTAAATATTGCGCCGAAACGAAGATACTCACAGAACCAATAGATACCGATTTGTTCGGTATGAGTGCAGCACAAATAAAAGCCTTGAAAGGAGAATTATAAATGGCAACAGCTATTATTTTCGGCGCACCGGGCGCTGGTAAAACTATTAACTCAACTGCCGTACCGGGCAAAACATTACTGTTGAGCAGTGATAACTCAGCGGTGGTACTGAAACGATTTGACAGACCTAACCTTGAAATTAAGGTGGTTAAATCTTTCAAAGAGTACATCGAAGAATTTGATAAGGCTACTGAAAAGAAAATCTACGACAACGTTATCACAGACTGTCTGACAGATATTATTGACGCGTTCATTGTAGAGTGCCGTGAAAGTGGTAAGTTCAACGATGTAAGACAGGCATATATGCTCGCTTACACAAAAATCAAAGCGCTGGTGCGCAGAGCAGCTTACAGTGACACACACTGTATCTTCAACTGCTGGGAAGATGTGAAAGACACAACACTCGCCACAGGCGAAATCGGTGTACATCGTTCACCTATGCTCCCAGATAAAATCAAACAGCAGATTTGTGGTCTGTGCAATATCATT
>JAFZGF010000061.1 GCA_017555565.1 Oscillospiraceae bacterium | reverse complement strand
TTTTTACTCTCCGCAGACTTCGCCATTTATATTCGGGGCAAAGCCCCGAACCCCTGCAATTTCGCAAAGGCGGCTTCGCCATCATTGCGAAATTGGGGCGCTGTGCGCTGGGCGGCTTTCAGCCGCAAGGTATATTTATCTATTCGATAAATCCCAACTTATAAAACCAAAAGCACAGCATAAGCTGTGCTTTTATACTTTATTTCAGGTCCATTTTGGCCACACGGATAAATTCTTCCATTTCGCGGGTTTTCCATTTGTCCTTGTGGTAGAAAATCTGGCGGTACATATAAATTTCCGGTTCTTTTACATCAAGGATAGCAAGCTTGCCTTCGGCCACACTTTTTTCTACCGCAAAACGTGGCAGGAAAGACATACCGTTGTTCTGTTCCACCATTTTCAGTATAAATTCAGTATCGCTGATTTCTACAAACGGCACAAGCTCAATGTTTTTGGACGCAAGATATGTGTCAAGGGCGCGGCGGTAGTTGGCGTTTTTCTCTGTAAGGAAAAATGGCTGGTCAAGAAAATCTTCAACTTTCAGATCTTTCTGCCCGGCAAATCGGCAACGGCTGGCACATACAAACACAATAGGTTCTTTTTCTTCCATCTCTTTGTTCCAGCTGTTGTTGTACCGCGGGTCTCCCAGTAAATAAATCAGATCCACTTCATTGCGGTTCATCATTTCCATAAGGGGTTCCGGGGATTCGAACACTATGCTGATATTTATTTTAGGATGATGCTGCCGGAAATATGTAAGCAGTGGCGGCAGTTTGGAAAAGCACAGCGATTCGTTTGTGCCGATTACCAGGCGGCCATCCAACTCACCTTTTGGACGCAGTTCATTTTTCACAATATTAACTTCGTTGAATATATTATGAGCATGCTTCAACAGTCTTTCACCCCGGACTGTCAGCGTAACGCGCTTGCCGATGCGGTCAAACAGTTTTACCCCCAGCTCCTCTTCCAGATTTTTGATCTGTATAGTAACTGCGGCCTGGGTATAGCCCAGGTTTTCTGCGGCTTTTGAAAAACTGCCAGTCTTGGCGGCGTTGATAAATGTCCACAGCTGTCTGGATTCCATAACATTCTCCTTATAAATTACTTTTAAGTAATATATAAAATTCATTAATTTGATTAATCTGTAAGTTAATGTTATATTAAAAGTGCAAAAAGGTCAATAGCCTTTTTAATTAATCAAAGACAGATTAAAACCGCACTATAATTTTTTTCTCAAAGGGGCAGAGGGACAGCTGGGGAGCTGTCCCTCTGCTTTTTGTATCAGCTCTGGCTGTTTGGTCTGGCCAGAAGAGATGTTATAAATCCGAAAATAAGGCTGGCGCCTACACCCCCGGCGCAAGCTGTAAATCCGCCCGAAAAAATGCCTGTCAGCCCTTCTTTTGCTATGGCCCGTTCCATACCCTGGGCAAGGGTGTGACCAAAGCCAACAATTGGCACAAGGGCCCCTGCCCCTGCAAAATCCACTACCGGCTGCCACAGCCCCAATGCGGACAGCACCACTCCGCTGACCACAAAGGTAACAAGTATTCTGGCAGGGGTCAGCTTTGTCAGGTCTATCAGCAACTGACCTGCCACACATATAAGACCACCTACAACAAAAGCTTTGATAAGCATTATAAATCCTCCTTGTCTGCCACTATTTCAACAAGATGGGCCACAGACGGTATACTTTCTTTCTGCATTGTGGTTGTGGTGGACAACAATGCACCCGTAGCCATAAACAGTATCTTTTTCAGATGACCCGCCGCCATACGGGGCAGAATATCTGCCGCCAGCACACATCCACTGCAACCACAGCCAGATGCCCCGGCTGGTACGTTTTGTTTTTCGTTGTCAAAAATTACCATTCCACAGTCGATGTGGTTTTCCAGCGGGAAGCCCTCTTTTTCCATCATCTGCTTCAACAGACGGCTGCCTACAAGGCCCAGGTCACCGGTATATACAGCGTCGTACTCCCGTGGTCTTTTGCCGCTGTGTATAAAATATTCTGTCAGCGTTGCAACTGCCGCAGGGGCCATAGCCGCCCCCATATTGTTGGCATCTGTGATACCAAGGTCAACTATTCTGCCAAAGCAGACTTTTGTTATAAAAGGACCTTTGCCCTCTCTTTCAAGAAACACATTTGCCGCACCGGTAACAGTCCACTGTGCTGTGGGTGTGCGTTTACCTCCGTAGTCAAGTGGTGTGCGGAACTGCCTTTCAGCCGTACAGAAATGACTGCTGGCCCCCACCACAGCGTTGTTTACCACACCACCGCTGACAAGACAGGCCGCTGTAGCCATTGTAAGTGACATTGTACTGCAAGCGCCGTACATTCCCCCGAAAGGTATCATATAATCTCTGTAGGCAAACCCTGTGGAAGTAATCTGGTTGCACAGGTCCCCACCCAACGCTATATCAATATCCCTGGCATTGAGCTTACGCTTTTCTATAAGACTGCGCAGGGAGTACTTCTGCATAGCTGTTTCGGCCTTTTCCCAGGATTGCTGGCCGAAATAGTCATCACTGCTGAGCATATCAAAACCTGCAGCCAGAGGCCCTTCCTTTTCTTTTTTGCCACCCACACAGCTCCAGGCGGTGATTGCCACAGGCTTTTTCAAATCAATAACTCTCATCTGTCACCTCATATTAGGGAGTATAAAATAAAGAACAACCCCATAAACCACGCTGGCCAGCACGCCGTACACTATAACCGGGCCTGCGATAATAAACATTTTTGCCCCTACGCCGGTAATAAGCCCTTCACTGCGAAACTCCATAGCAGGGCTGACCACCGCATTGGCAAAGCCCGTTATAGGCACCAGAGTGCCAGCACCGGCTTTTTTTGCAAGGCGGCCATACCACCCCAGACCTGTAAAAAAAGCAGACAATCCCACAAGGGTAATTGAAGACATCAGTCTGGCATCGCTGTTGATAAAGTTCATATTTCTGTAAAAGCCGTACAGCAGTTCACCCAATACACAGATGCCGCCCCCTACAACAAAAGCCCACAGACAGTTTATGGCCAGCGGTGAATTGGGGCTGGCCTTTTTCACCATATCGCTGTATTCATTTCTGGTTATTTTCATATTCTCACCTCGTTTTTTAAATTATGGGTTATAAAAACCGTTTTTATACAAAAGTAAAAAGGTCCCGCGCCGGGACCTTTTTACCAAGGGGAAGTATATTTTATTAAGAGGAGAGAAAAAATCTTTGTTTCTTGATTACAGTATAAACCTAATTTGTGCAAAGTTTGTTAACTAATTGTGAATTATTTTATTAAACAATTTATAAAACAAAGTTAAGATGTGTTTTTCAGAGATACAATTTGTTTTTATTAAATATACACATATATCAAAAACAGTACATATAAATACACAGAGAAAACAAAAGTTGTTTTCTCTGTGACATTTTACAGTGTAAGACTTTCGAACATTTTTTCTGTTCTCTGTCTTATCATAGGGTATTTTTTCAGATCCGGGCTGTCAGACAGAACTGCTATGGCCGCATCTCTTGCCGCATTGGTGAGAGACAGGTCACTGCACAGATTTGCAGTTTTCATCAGCGGCAAGCCATGCTGTCGGCTGCCGAAGAAATCCCCTGGGCCACGGTGTTCCAGGTCATACTGGCTGACAGCAAATCCGCTGGGGTTCGCCACCATAAACTGCAGGCGTTCCTGCACCTGTGGTGTTTTCTTGTCGCTGACCAGAATGCACCAGCTTTGCACAGTGCCGCGGCCTACTCGGCCACGAAGCTGATGCAATGCAGACAGACCATATCTTTCTGCGTTTTCTATTATCATAAGGGCGGCATTTGGCACGTCCACCCCAACTTCCACAACTGTTGTAGAACAGAGGATGTCGATTTCGCCATTGGAAAAAGCTGTCATCACCCGGTCTTTTTCCCGGTTTTTCATCTTGCCGTGGAGCATTCCTACCCTTGCGTGAGGCAACAGAGGGCGCACCACTTCGTTGCAGTACTTTTCCACACTCTGCAGGTCGGTCATTGTTTCATTTTCTTCAATGGCTGGCAGTACAATATAGCACTGATAACCGTCTTTTATGTGCTTATCTATAAATCCGAACATTCTCCGCCTTTTGTCTGTGCCCACAAACAGAGTCTGCACCGGCTTGCGGCCCTTTGGCATTTCGTCAATTACGCTTATCTGCATACCTGCATAGATAATCATAGCCAATGTTCTTGGGATTGGTGTGGCGCTCATTACCAAAATGTGTGGGTTTTCCCCTTTTTCGTTGGCGATATTGCGCTGGTTTACACCAAAGCGGTGCTGTTCGTCAGTGATAAACAGCGCCATATTTTTAAACTGCACCTTATCACTCAAAACAGAATGTGTACCTATCAGCACCGAGATTTCGCCGCTTTCCAGCTGTGACAGCACCTCTCTGCGTTCTTTTGCTTTCAGACCTGCTGTCAGCAGACCTACTTTTACGCCGAAAGGTTCCAGCATTTTTTTCACATTGTTGTAATGCTGATTTGCCAGAATTTCGGTAGGTGCCATCATACAGGACTGATAGCCGTTTTTATGCATACAGTACATTGCGCTGATAGCCACCAGGGTTTTGCCGCTGCCTACGTCCCCCTGGACAAGGCGGTTGGCACATTTTTCCCCTTTGAAATCCAAAAGAATATCCCTTATAGCTCTCATCTGGGCATTTGTAGGTGTGTATGGCAGGCTGTGGAGAAAATCGTCTATATTAACTGATTTTACCTTAACATTGGTTTTTCTGCGCTGCCGCCCGTTCAACAGATTCAGCCCCAGCTGGAGACTGAAAAGCTCATCAAAAGCCAGGCGGTTTGTGGCCGTCTGTAAATCCGAATTGTTTTTTGGGAAATGTATGTTTTTGAGAGCGGTATACAAATCCGGCAGATTATTGGCAGAAAGGATTCCCCGTGGCATAAAATCAGGGATTTCCTGCACGGCATTGAAAGCCGATGCCATCATATTGGAAATCATCTTTGCGGACAGACCTGCTGTCAGCGGATAAACTGCCCGGCGTGTCAGCGGTGATGAAGCCGGTATAAAAATCGGACTTACCATTTGACGATTTACCATACTGCCGCCGATTTTGCCGTAAAAAATATATTCTTCTCCTATTTCCAGCTGTTTAACTGTGTATTCGCTGTTGAAAAATGTCAGTTCCAGGCGGGCAGTTTCGTCAGCACACAGCACTTTGAACATAGTGCGGCCACCTTTGATACGTACCCCGCCCTTTGACTGCAGTACAGTTGCTTTTACTGCACAGGCTTCGTCAAAAGGGGCATAGGCCAGCTGATAAGGCTGTGAATAATCTATATATCTTCGGGGCAACAGATACAGCAGGTCACTGACGGTGAAAACCCCCAGTCTGTTCAGCTGAACAGCTCGTTTTTCACCGACACCCTTTAAATATCTGATATCCTGCTGTAAAATGTCGCTCATAATAGTTACCTTTAAGTTTGTTTTAACTTATTTTAGCACAAAAAGGCAAAGAAATATATACTATATATAAAATCATACTTTTAAATTTACTGTATAGTGTGATATACTGATTCTATAACAGTTAAACGGAGAATTTATGAAGAAAATCGATTATTTTTATCTGAAAGGCTGTCCATACTGCAAAAAAGCTGATGAGATGCTGGAGCAGTTGATGGAGGAAAACCCACAGTACAAAAAGCTGGATATATATCCCATAGAAGAAAGCACCAATATGGAATATTGCAGTATGATGGACTATTTCTATGTGCCTTGCTTTTTTGTTGACGGCATAAACAGACACGAGGGCAAAGTGACAAAAGAAGCCCTGCTGAAAATTCTGGATGAAGCAATGAACGGATAATAAATTACAGACATATAAATGGAGGATAATATGAACAGAATACTGATGATTACCACTGGCGGTACCTTGGCCTGCACACCAACTGAAAACGGACTGATGCCTACACTGAAAGGTGTAGACATTATGGAATACTGTGCATATCAGGATGCAGATATCGACATCTGCGATTTCAAACTGATAGACTCTTCAATTATGACAGATGATGACAGAGCCGAGCTGGCTGAAATCATCTGGGGCAATAAAGACGACTACGATGCATTTATCATTACACACGGCACAGACAGTATGGCATACACAGCCGCATATCTTGACTGTGCTCTGCCTGGCTTTAAAAAATCCATCATTATCACCGGTGCACAGCTGCCACTGCCACAGGAAGGCACAGACGCCATCGACAATCTGAACCTGGCTGTAAAAGCCGCTATGGAAGGTTATGTGGGCACTTGCCTGGCGATTTTCCATCGTCTTATCCCTGCAAAATCTGCAACAAAAATGGAAACAGAAGGCTTTACAGCTTTTGAAAGTGTGGTTAAAGACTATATTGACGGTCAGAGAGAAATACCTCAGGGCGAAGAAAAGCTGATAGAAAAACCAGTTAGAAAAGTGGGCCTTATCTACATCACACCTAACCTTGACGCAGAAACAATCGGCCACTATGCAGACTGCGACGCTGTGCTGGTGCTGGTGCTGGGTGCAGGCGGTATGCCAAAACACCAGGAAGCCGCATTTGACGCGCTGAAAGAAAAGGGTGTAAAAGTTTACATCAAGAGCCAGTGTATCTATGGCAAAGTGGAAGCCATCTATGAAGCACATTCCGGCGTAAACAAATTTATTCCTGTAGTTGATACATCTATCGACTGGGCAATGTACGCAATTATGTTCGGTGTAATCTGATAATATAATAAAAATAATAGCCCCCGTAAGATTAAATCTTACGGGGGTTTTTGTTGTGTAATTATTATTTTGCCTGATGGATAACCAGCTGGTTGAATGGAATTTCGATACCTTTGTCGTCAAAAAGACATTTCATTTCTCTGTTGAGACGTCTTGTAGCTGGGAAGAAGTTTTCTTCTTTTGTAGCTACGTTGAATCTGAGTGTTACGCTGGAAGCATCCAGAGACTGTACGCCGGAGTATTTTGGAACGCCAAGGAATACGTCTTTGTTTTCTTCATAGATTCTTGGCAGTTCTGGAAGAACAAGTTTTTCAACTTCACGGATATCAGCTTCGTATGTGATGCCGATGTCGCAGATAGCCAGGGATTCAACAGCAGAACGGTTCTGGATATTGCGGATATCTGAGTTGTTGATAACCTGCAGATTGCCGCCTGTATCTTTAAGTGTAGTTGTACGCAGAGTGATTTTTTCAACTGTGCCGCGGAATGTATCCAGCACGATAATGTCGCCGATGTTGTAGATGCCTTCAAAGATGATAAACAGACCTGTTACACAGTCTTCGATAAGTGACTGAACACCAAAGCCTATGATCAGTGACATAATGCCGAGGGAAGCAAAGATAGTGCCGATGTCAACACCAAGAACTGACAGAACCCATACGATTGTAGCGATGGCGCCCACAACTTTGATAACGCTGATTGTCAGACTGGCAACTGTTTCGCTACGGCGTTTGCCTTTGGAAATTTTTGCAATAACTGCGCAGGAAACTGTTGTAAGCAGCCACATAAAGATAATTACAGCCAGCACTGTCATAAGTCTTGCAGGTGAGAAAACACCTGTTGTACCGCCAGCCAGAACACCGAATGTTTTCTGGATTTCTGCTACAGCAGCATTTTTAACACCTTCGCCAAGGAGCGGGTTCATACCAGGGTTCAGCAGTACTATCAGCAGCACTGCAAGAACAACTGTTTTAACTAAACTGTTTGATTTTTTCATATTTATATACCTCATTGAGATTTAATTATTTCTATTAGTGTTGTTCAAACACATACCATGCAGGTTGCAATTCTATGTCTGACGAAATATCCATTGGTACATAGTATTCAAGGTAACCATATACTATATTGCAATCTTCTTCAGATGTGAAATAGTAGTGTCCTGGCTCAAATGGCACCTGATCAGATACGATGTTTCCATCCGGATCTGTATACTGTATAAATGCTGCCAGACTGCTTACTTCAACATCGCCTGTGAAAACAAAATCAATCGAGATTGTTTCGCCGCCGTAAACTGTCATTTCAGTCATACGATATGCACTATAATTTGACATACTTGCTTCGAACAGGTCCAGATAACCTGCCAGATGTGCCTCATCACCTATTTCAGCTTTTGCAAGGCGCAGTGTATAGCCACCAGGAATTTCAATTTTTTCCTCTACATATGTCTGTGAACCCAAGATATATCTGTCATACCCATCTGAATCTTGTGCGAAGGTTTCACCATAAACCTGTGCTCTGATTGTAACTGTGCCATCGCCATTGGTTGCGATATATGGTACAAAAATTGGGTAGTCTGTAATTGTAACAGAACCATCACTGCCTATTTCTACAAGGTCTGACTCAAGGTCTATCCACTCACCATCTGAGCCACTTGTACCGATAATAACATCATATGGTGAAAGTGTGGTGTTTTCGCCCTGGTGAATGTTGCCCAGATATGCACTTACATTCATCTCGATACCATTATCTGTAAGTACAATGCTGTCTTTGTCTACAGTAATGCTGTTTCCTGACGGACTGTCAATATAGAATGCAGGTTCCAGTACAAATTCGCTGCTGGTTGATGTACCGCTTTGGTCGCCAAGAGTGTAACTCATTTCAGCTTTGGATGTGTATCTGAAGTAACTGTTGCTTGTTTCAAATGTATCTTCACTCAGATCATTTTCGTTGACTGTTGAGCCTTGGTGATTGAATGGCACATAGGATGGATCTTCCAGCGGGAGATCATCTGCACCATAAGCATACTGATTGGTTGTGCTGCCGATCTGCTGTTCAGTCAGTGGATCAAGCCAAGTGATTGTATCTGTTATATTCAGACCTGTAATAGCACCACCATCTCCGGAAGTCATTTCATACAGCACATCTATTGTATTGCCATTTTCAGCACTTGGAGGGTATGTAGGTGTAATATAATCATAAAGAGCTACATTTGTGATTTTTGGTGGTGTAGCCTTGGCGGTAAATGTTGCGTCGCCATCACCTGATGAACTGCCCAAAAGAGTGCCGTCCAGTGACCACGCCGCATCTGCCCATACAGTTATTGTGTATGTCTGGCCCCGTGTAAGACCAAATGGCCGCAGGTCGATCTGGAAGTCTGTGGTTACATCAGAGCCGGTGGAAGTAACTGGGGTGAAGTCAAGTTCACCTTCAATAGTTCTGATATCAGAGCCTGTGATTTCGTATCTGATACTGCCTTCGTAACCGCTGTCTGGGTCAGAATAAGGTATTGTCAGCAGGCTTGTTGTATTTTTCGCTGCATATTTGCCGCTGCCTACATCAATTACCATTTTACCAGCCAGCACGTTTTCATCGTCAACCGCAATATCTGTCAGTGTAACACCGCCATTATAACCATAGTTCATATCAGAAACAGAATTGATAAACAGTGACTGAATATTCAGTTGGTCACTTGTAACTGTCAGATTTTCTTCAACGCCTACTACGTTACCGTCTTCATCGTATTCTGTTCTGTTATATGTCAGCACAGCCGATGATGTAAGGCTGCCGCGATAGAACAGTTCCACATCCGGTGCTGTTGTGTTTTCCGGTGTTATTTCGTAGCTGTCTGTGTATTCATTGTCCTCTTCTTCAATTGTGTATGTTACCAGCAAGCTTACCATTTCGTTGATGTAGGTATCGCTGCTGTTAAGATCATACGGGAAGTTCAGCCTGCTGAATGGGTCACTGTCTGCACCCTGGGCGATGTTGTCCAGATATGGTGTTCCCATAATCGGTGCTGGAATAGGCGGAGGTGTTGGTTCCGGCACAGGTGTAGGTGTTGGTGTCGGAGATGGGCTCAAGCTTGGTCTTGGCGATGGGCTTGGACTGATGCTTGGGCTTGGTTCCGGTGATGGTATTACAGCCGGTGGTGTCGGTTGTGCCGGTGGCGGTGGTACCGCACTTGGCAACGGTGACACAGCAGGTGCTTTCTGGCCCGGTGTGGTGAATTCATACTCGCCCAGTTGCTTTTCTCCATCTTCTGTATGAGTTATAAAAACTATTCTGTACTTTGTATCAGGGGCAAGGTTATCAATCGGGATAGTTTCCCTTTGGCTGTCCATATCACCCTGTTGTACAGGTGTGTCAGACCCTTCTTCATACAACAGCCATTCTACCTCCCGCTCCCGCTCAAGATTCATTACGCTTACATTGAGGGTTGCTTTGTCTGGCAGGATTTCGCTGGCGAAACAGTCAACAAAGGCCGAGAAAAGCAGCGTTGCCGTTACTGCCGCCCCTGCGATTGCCGCCAATATTTTGGCTGCAGGTATTTTGATGCTTCTTTTGCCTGTTCTGGCTTTCCGTGGAAAAAACTCGCTTACATTCTGATGAGCTTCTCCTGAATAGAAATCAGACATTTATTCACATCCTTTCCTCTATTTATCTCTATATTTAATATATTATAACACTATCATAACAACCTTGACAATAAAAAACAAAATATAAAAGTAAAAACCTGCAGAAATCTGCAGGTTTTTGTAGTTATTATAATGCTTTGCCGTTAATATATCTTGCCACGATGTTTCTGTCGTCACCGATGTAGCAGAAACGTTCCACTCTTTCAGCAGGTGTAAGAAGAATGCCTTTGTCTTCCACATTGTCAACTACGATGGCGTTGAAGTGGTAGCCGGGTTCAAGACTGCCCATTTTGCCAAAGGCAGAGCCGCCCACTTTTGTAGCACAGTAAAAAGCATTTGCAAAGTTGATTGTTCTGCTTTCCTGTGGTTCGTAGAATTCCTTGATTTTGGACAACTGAACAGCTCTTGCCACCTGTTTGTAAACTGCCAGGTGATGGCCGCCGCCAACGTCTGAACCTACACAAACATCCACACCTTTGTCCTGGAGTGTTGCCAGAGGCATAATGCCTGCGATAACGTTTGTAGTAGCGTCTGGGCAGTGAACTGCAACTGCATTGTGTTTTTTCATAATACGGATATCTTCTTCTGTTGGGAAGATAACGTGGGCCAGCACAACCGGACCGTTGTCCATAAGGCCTGCGCGTTCGTAAATTTCAGCATCAGAGCCGTGGTCTGGGAACAGTTTCAGAGCTTCGGCTGCTTCCCATTTTGATTCAACAATATGTGTGTGAAGACCCCTTTTGTATTTCTGTGCCAGTCTGCCCAGACCTGTGATAAGTTCCTGGGAGCAGGTTGGTGCAAAACGAGGAGTGATAATTGGTTTTACTGTGGTGCATTCTGTATGTTCTGCCAGATATTTTTCTGTTTCTGCCAGGGATTCTTCTGTGGTTTCACACAGAAAATCAGGTGCACCCATATCCATATTTACCTTGCCAACATAGCCGTAAAGACCTTTTTCTTCCATTATCTTGAACAGATAGTTTGTGGCTGGGCGATGGATTGTGGCGAAAATTGCAGCGTGGAATGTACCGTTGGCAATAAGTTCGTCCACAAAGGCATCGTATGCATCCTTTGCATAGTCAAGGTCAGCAAATTTTGCTTCCTGTGGGAATGTGTAGTCGTTGAGCCAGTCGTACAGCAGGCAGTCCATACCCAGACCGCGTTCTGTGTACTGTGAAGCGTGTACATGCAGGTCGGAGAATGCAGGGATGATAACACCTCGGCCGTGATCTGTAACAGGCGCATCAGCATACTGCTGTGGAATGCTGTCATAAATGCCTTCCACCATACCGCCTTTTACTACTATATAGCTTTTTTCAAAAGTTTTGAGACTGTTTCTGTCTTCGGAATAAAGGATATCGCCATAATGAATCTGAACTGCCATTTTGTCCTCCATAAAATTATTCTTAACAAACTGATTATAACATACTTTTTCAATATACAACAGAAAAATATGTTTTTATAAAACAAAAATCACCTGGAAGAACCAGGTGATTTCATTGTTTTGTATTACATTACAAGACATCCGATAGGATATGCGATACCGCAGGCCAGCAGTACGCCCACCATCATCATAATAAAGCCATATTTTGCCATCTGCGAAGTGGTTGTCCAGCCGGAGCCGATTGCAAAAACAATTGTGGCCATTGCAGGTGGTGTGGCAAATGCGTAAGAAGCCATCATACCGATGATGGAAGCAACTGCAGCCACGTTTACACCAGGCACAGCCATACATACTGGCAGTGCGATGGCGCAAACCACAGTAACTGTTACCATATTGGAAGAAAGGTTTGTCTGCACGGCGGCCCACACTGCAAAAAGGAATACCAGTGCCATTACGCCCATACCTGCTGTAACAGGTGTGATTTTTTCGCCGATCCAGGCTGTGAGACCGATGTCAGCATTTGTCATAACACTGCCAAGGGCCAATGTGGCAGAAACCATAATAAGGCTTGCCCAAGGGATACCCTTGCCGGTAGCTTCTTTGAAGTCCAGCAGTGGTTTGCCGTCAACAGTTACGATAGCCATTGCAACTGCACCCAGCAGCGGAGGCATTGCTGTGCCGAAACCGTTGATATAGTTGTAAACTGCAGGCAGCCAAGGTCTTACAACACCTGGCACAACCCACAGAGCAATAACTGTGAAGAAGATAGCCAGGGCATATTTTTCTTTTTTGCCCATTGCAGGAAGTTCTGATTTGAGATGGGAAATATCCAGGGATTTGATACCGGAAAGGTCAGGTCTGATTACAAAACGGAAGATAGCCATCATAACAACAGTAGCAAGAATACCTGCTGGCACACCCATAGCCATATACTGTGCATATGAAATAGTGTTGCCGGTAGCTGTTGTGTAGTAACCCATAGCCATCAGAGGGAAAACGTGGGCAATAGGTGTCATGCCTGCGCCGATGGAGGAACAGAACACCATACCCATCATCATCATATCAGCGGCCTTGTCCCCTTTTTCAAAACCAAGCACTGTAAAGATTTCTTCTGTGATAGCAATAAGGATAACCACCAGAACTGTAGGTGACATAAATGTGCCAAGGAAAAGTGCACAGGCAAAGTAAAGGGTGATAAAGGACCAAGGGCTTTTCTGTGCGGATTTTGTTGTAAGGAACGCAATTGCACAGCGGCGGATAAACGGTGTCTGGTTAAGGGTGTGTGTGCACATAAATGTGAACATAAGGAATGCAAAAGTGGCATTGCCCATACCAGATGACAGAATGCTGTTCATAGAAATGCCAGGCACAAAAGCCAGGGCGGCAAGACACAGCATACTTGGCCAGTCGATGGAAATGGTCATCCACATAATCAGCACACCAATAAAAATACCCACAACCTGCATAGCGGCCACTGAAAGGCCTGCAGGGGCAGGCAGATATTTAAAAAACAAAATAAACAGCATTGATACAGCTATAATCCATGCTCTGTTTTTTGCTGTCACTTTCATATTTTTCTCCTTCTTGTAAATTCATATGTCATTTCCGCAGAACACGGAAATGACATTTTAAAATCAAAGCTCCATAAGCTCTCTTGTTGTTCTTGTCAGATTTTCTGTACCTTTGTCAGAAATGTACAGCAGGTCTTCAATTCTGATACCGAATTTACCTGGGATATAGATACCAGGCTCCATAGTAACCACGTGGCCCGGTGCGAGAATATCCTTTGAATCCTGGGAAAGATATGGACCTTCAAAAAGGCTGATGCCGATACCGTGACCAAGTGAATGACGGAAATAGTTTCTGTAGCCGTTTTCTTCGATGAAATGGCGGATTTCTGTGTCTGCATCGCGGCCGGAAACACCTTTGCGGATATACAGCTGGCCGATTACGCAAGCGTCCTGCACCACGCGGTAGGCTTTTCTGAAATCGTCACTGGCTTTGCCCAGAACAACTGTTCTGGCCATATCTGAGCGGTAGCCGTTGTACACAGCACCAAACTCCAGCATAATATTTTCGCCTTTTTCGATTTTCTTGTCTGTGGCACGGCCGTGTACCAGACTGGAGTTAACGCCGGAAACACAGCAGATGTGGAATTTTTCCAGGTCAGAACCATTTTCCAGCAGAAGCTGAACCAATTTTGCCTGAACCTGTTTTTCACTCATACCCGGTTTTATATATGCCAGCAGTTCTTCAAAGCTTTTTTCGTTGATGCGCTGGGCAGTCTTGATATTTTCCACTTCTTCCAGGTCTTTTACCATACGCAGTTTGTCCAGCTGGGTTTTCAGCGGCATAACTTTGGCATAAAGGGCATTTTCCATTTCAAGATATTCTTCGTGATTTACAGCGTTGCTTTCCAGCAATGCCACCTTGATTTTGTCTGCCTGGATAATTTCATTGATAAACATTGCATATTCACTGCGCTGACCAACTGTGCGCACAGTAAAACCCTGCGGAACCAGCTGTCTTGTGGCAAATTCTTCATAGCGCTGGTCAACCAGAAAATATCTGTTGCCACTTCTTGTGATTACCACCATACCTTCGCTGGTGGATACACCGGTGAGATAGCGGCGGCTGTCCTCGCTTTTTACAATGCAGGCGTCGGCTCTGATAAGCTCCAGCACCTTGCGCAGTCTGTCTGCCCTTGTTTTAAGTGAAAACATTGAATAAACCTCTTTCCGAAATTTTGTATTTTAACTTGATAGCCACGCTGAACAACTGTATAATAATCTTAACAAAACAGCTGAAAGCGGACTATAAACTTTTATTCACAACTAATTATTATATAATACTTTTTTAAATTGCACAATACTATTTTTGCAGTATTACGGAGGTAAAATGGCACGATACGCCCTGGTAACCGAAAGAATGTATATGCACCTGGCACACCCCAGACTTGCGGCCCGTGTGGCTGATTTCAACCTGCGCAACAAGCAGGATATGATGGATGTGGAACCACGCCGCCCCAGCGCATACTATGAGAAAAAAGGCATAAAAATGTATCTGCGCGCCGATTATAAAGACGCTATGCGCGGCAGTGACTTCCGCTATTATCTGACGCTGAAAGGCAGTGACGAGATAATAGGCACAGTATGTATCGGCCAGGTGATGTTCGGCAGCGTAAAAAGCTGCGTGCTGTCATACAAGATAGACAAAGATTACCGTGGCAAAGGCTACTGCAGTGAAGCTGTGGCAGAAATTATCGATTTTGCCTTCAACACCCTGCGTCTGCACAGAATCGAAGCCCAGGTTATGCCAAGAAATGAAAAAAGCCTGGCAGTTATGAGAAAATTCGGCTTTGAAAATGAGGGTCTGTCCAAAAAGTGCTTTGAAATAAACGAAAAGTGGGAAGACCACTACCGCTTTGCCCTGCTGAACGAAGAAATAAGTGCAAAGCAGAATTACAGGTAATTTTCACAATTTCATAAAAATTGTGTGATAAATTATAATAAAAGAGAACTGTTCACTTGCATAATGAAAGGTGAGGTATATGGAATACATTAAAATACTGAAAGAAAGATTTTCACTGTCCAGTGTGGCAACATTGGCAATAGGTCTGTTGCTGGTGATTTACCCGGATTTTACAGGCAAAGCCATATGCTGGCTGATAGCCGCCAGCCTTATAACAAAAGGTGCCGGCAGCATACTGTCAAGATACCGCAACAAAAGCCTGCCACAGCCGGTAGTGTTTGAACTGATGGGCGGTATTTCCACAATATTTATGGGGCTGTTTGTTGCCCTGCGCAGCGAAATGCTGATTTCCATAATTCCATTCGTTGTTGGTCTTTTCCTGCTTATCAGCGGTGTGACAAGCCTGCAGAAAGCATTTGAAATGAAAAGAATGAACTATACAAAATGGAACCACGGGCTGATTTTCACCCTTATCAAAGTGGGCCTCGCCCTTGTGATAGTGATGAACCCATTTGGTACAGCAATGACACTGACAAGATTTATCGGTGCCTGCCTTGTGTATGACGGCGCAACCGGCCTGGTGACAGTGTTTGAAAGCGTAAAAGCAAAAACAGACTATGAAAAAGCCCAGGAAAACCTGCGCAATATGAACCTGACAAAAGACGAACCGGCAGATTACTCTATCCCGGTGGTGGAAGCAGAATTTGTTGATGTGGTACAGCAGGTTACTGAAGAAAGAGAATAATTGCATCTGCAGTTTTCCAGATAAGATTTTTTACCGCAAAGGAGTGTAGGACTATGAGTGAAAAAATGCAAAACATCCCGGATACAGCCCCACCGAAAGATAAAAAGAAATTCGCCTGGTTATATCTGGCTGTCCCTGTATTGATTGTTGCTGTGGTGGCATTCCGTTATGGAAAAGGATTTCTGCAGGAGAAGAAAGCCGAAAAAGCTATTCTCGCATATGTGGAAGAAACTTATGGTGATGATCTGGACAAGTTTGAGTATGTTATCGGCGACACCGTTTCAATCCATGTGGGCGATACTGCTTCAATTTTTGGCATATCTTCAAAGACCACAGATTACTACCTGTCTTTCCACCAGCAGGAACTTTGGTACGGCAGTTTTGAAATCAAGGCAGACCTTGACAACAATATAGTTTACGACGGATACAAAAACTGGTATCTGCTGGGCGGCACTGTTTTACAGCACAATAATTCCGTATATGCTGACACCGGATATGCTATTCAAAAGCCATTGGCCAATAAAGCTATGGCCGAAAACATCTGCGCATCGGCAGACCAGCTGAGTGTAAGTCCAAGCCTGCGTTACAAAACCGGCACGGCAGAAGGCGGATTTGGCTCTGTTCTTATAGAACCGCAGCTTGACCCACAAAAAGAACACAGTCTTGACCGGCTGGCAAAAGATTATGGCGAAATTTTTATAACACTCAAAGCAGACGATAGCTCTGAAGATGCTTTTGGCAGATATGCCAGTCTCTGTGCCCAGCATCTGAAAAATTCAGACTCTGTGTACAACAATGCCGTTATATGTCTTGCGCCAAATAAAACATCTGATACTCTGTATCTGGCAGTAAAGCTTACTGCAGAAGAAATAAACAGCGGTGATATTCAACAGCTTATAGCTGAAAAAACCTTTGAATACACCCAGGCAGACAGAGACAATGATGTGAAAGTTATAAACAGTGGTGCAGACTGGCCTGAAACATACAGATATTTATTTGTATGTCAGGTAAGCTGACAAAACAAAATCCCTGCAAAAGCAGGGATTTTTTATTTGGATTAATCAGTATGTAAAAATGCCGTCCAGGCTTTCGTCGTTTTCAATCCATTCCTTTTCCACGTCGATGGTGCGGAATTCTTCCTTTGAGTCGCGGATAACCACTGTTTTGATGCCTGCGTTGATAATCATACGCTTGCACATTGAACAGCTGTTGGAGTTTTTGATATAGGAACCATCGGACACTTCCTTGCCACAGAGATACATTGTGGCGCCAATCATTTCGTGGCGTGGTGCGGAGATGATAGCGTTTGCTTCAGCGTGAACAGAGCGGCACACTTCGTATCTTTCGCCGCGTGGAATGTTCAGTTCCTGGCGGATACATCTGCCGATGTCACAGCAGTTAGCGCGTCCACGTGGTGCACCTACATAGCCAGTGGAGATGATTTCGTCATTTTTTACGATAATTGCACCGTAATTTCTGCGCAGGCAGGTACCGCGTGCAGAAACTGTTTCAGCAATATCAAGATAATAATTGGTTTTATTTCTTCTCATAAGTGTAATCTCCTGTAAATCATTAATCTTATTTTAAAATAAAGCCTTTAAATAATCAATAAAAAATTGAAAATCCGCCATACATTTGGTATGATATAAGTTAAGAATAAATTAAACAAGGAGAAATTTCTGATGGCAAAACTTACACAGGAAGAAATCAAGGCATTGGTTGACCGGGCTATTGAATACAGATTGGCGGCATATGCACCATATTCCCGCTTTAAAGTAGGTGCAGCTGTGCTGGGTACAGACGGCAAAATCTACGGCGGCTGCAATATTGAAAACGCATCTTTCGGGCTGACAAACTGCGCAGAAAGAACAGCTATTTTCAAAATGGTGTCCGAAGGTTGCCAGACATTCCGCGCCCTGGCAGTAGTTGGCGGTGACGATGAACCAGCAGAGGCCGGTCCTTGCGGTGCCTGCAGACAGGTAATCAGCGAGTTCTGCGAAGATATAAATGAAACACCTATTATAGAATGCGGCCAGAACGGCACATACTATATGGAACCTGTAATCTCTTTCTATCCACGACCATTTATGAAATTTGAACCAAACAATGACTAAACCACTGACAAATTTATCCTACATAAAAGAATTAAGCGAAAGATATGGCTTTACCTTTGAGAAAAAGTTTGGCCAGAACTTTATCGTAAATCCATCTGTTTGCCCACGAATCTGCGAACACGCGGAAGTTGATGAAAACACAGGCGTTATCGAAATTGGCGTGGGTGTAGGCGTGCTGACCAGCGAGCTGGCAAAAAATGCCGCAAAGGTAGTGGCCATCGAAATCGACACCACACTGAAACCTCTGCTGGAAGAAACCCTGGCAGATTTTGACAATATCAAAATCATTTTTGATGATGTGCTGAACGTTGACCTGAACCAGCTTATCAAAGACGAGTTCGGCGATATGCGTGTGGTTGTGTGTGCCAACCTGCCATACTACATCACCAGCCCTATCATTATGAAACTGCTGGAAGACCGCCTGCCTGTAGACAACATCACAGTTATGGTGCAGAAAGAGGCCGCACAGCGTCTGTGTGCTGCTGAAAAAAGCAGAGAAATCGGTGCTATCAGCCTGGCTGTACAGTATTATTCTGTGCCAAAGGTATGTTTCAACGTTTCACCTGGCTCTTTCTACCCACCACCAAAAGTTACCAGCAGCGTAATCCGCCTGGACGTAAAGGAAGAAAATGAAATTCAGCCTGAAAATGAAAGAAATATGTTCCGTCTTATCCGCGCCGCATTTACACAGCGCAGAAAGACATTTGTAAACAGCGTATCCTCCACATTGGGTATGCCAAAGGCTGATATTGAAGCCGCTCTTACAGAAATCGGCGAAAACCCTATGGTAAGACCAGAAAAGCTGAGCCTTATGCAGTTCAGCCAGCTGAGCGATATTTTAATGAAATAACAAACAAAAAAGACGGTCGTCTGACCGTCTTTTTATTATGCAAAATTATCTGATTAAATCTTTAACTGCTTTGAAGCCGTCCACTTTTTCGAAAAGATAGCCGCCGATAAGCTGCATCATTTCAAAGTCTTCTTCGCTGTCGATATCCAGCACAGCTGTATCTTTCATCTGATAAAGTACCCAGTCTGCTTCCCAGATGTTGCCTGTTGTGTTGTTTTTCAGGAAATCAGCATCAAATACATAGATGGAAGCGTTAAGGTCGTAAACTGCAGGTGCCTGCTGGCGTGCTGTATACCATACGCTGTCGATGGCTTTTTTGATTTTGCCGTCTTCTTCTTTAACCATATTGAAATATGGGCTGCGGCGGGATGGGCAGCCAGAGATAGACAGCTGTCTTTCCGGATGCGCAATTTTCAGTTCATAAGCGCCCAGAACGTCGTGAATCTGTCTCAGTGGGCTTGTGATGTCAAGGTCGATAAGATAGTCGTATTTTTCGCCTGTCTTTTCTTCCATATATGCCAGGGACTGCTGGAAAACAGCCATCTTTGGCACTGTGTCGCCACCCAGTTCTTCAGGACGGCGGATAAAGTGAACTTCCGGATATTTGGCAAGAACAAGGTCAGCCAGGTCCTGGCTGTCTGTGTTCAGACATACATCAACCTGTGCGTCTTCCACCTTTTCTTTAAAGTTGAAGGATGATGCCAGTGTGTAGTAAACCAGCGGTTTGTCCAGGAAAGTTTTCAGATTTTTGTTTTTAAAGCCTTTGCTGCCTGCACGGCCACAGATGGTAATAAGAACTCTTTTCATATTATGCCTCCTTGCCAAGTGTCAGAGCCAGCACTTTGTTGGCTTTTGTTGGTGTGTTGATGTTTTCAGCTTTGCCAGCCATAATATCCAGCACGTTTCTCATTTCACGAACGAAACGCATATTTGCTTCTTCGTTGCAGTTGATAACTGTACCGTCAGCAAGTTTTACGCTGCCCTGGCCGAATTCTGCTTCAATAGTACCGTCAGCAACGAAAACTTCGCAGGTGCGGCGGTATTCACGGCCGAAATAGTCCAGATGCACTTCGCACAGTTTGTCCTGGTAGCGTGCAATGTAGACAGACAGGTCATCAGAGTCGATTTCCAGGTTGGAGTATGTGCCTTTGAAGTTGTAGCTTTCTGCAGGGAAGCCGAACAGGTCTGTCATATAGTCCAGTTCGTGGATAAGGTCGATAGTAACACCACCACCCAGAGCTTTGATAGCAGAGTAGTTTTTGCGGTAGTCCTGTGTTGGACGCCAGCCTGGCAGATAGCTGGAGCAGATAATTCTTACAGAGAATGGTTTTTCATCTTTGAGAATTTCTTTCAACTTCATATAAGCGCCACAGTAGCGCATTGGGCAGGCAACATATGCGTTTTCATCTGTAAGGCCCAGTTCATCAATATCGTAGATAGAATCTTCAAAGATTGGTTTTTCGATAAAGAAGAATTTTGATTTGCCTTTCAGGTCTTTCAGCGCATTGTAGTGCAGTGTTGTAGGGTTTGTGATAAAGGCCAGGTCATAAACTGTGTCGTCCAGAGCCATAATCTGATTATTGATAAGTGCGGCTACATCTTCTGGCAGTGGGCGTGGTGATGAGCGCAGGGCTGTAACATCCAGCTGGATACCTCTTTCAGCTGCAACTGTGTGCAGGTTGCGCAGGTGTCGTGTGCCGATGGAGCCGATGCCTACAAATAAAACTTTCATTATTCAATACCCTCGATTCTGTCCATAATGCTGATTGTGTACAGGTCTTTTTCGTAAGAATATTTTGGTTCTTCTTTGCCTGCAACTACATTCAGGAAGTTCTGCATTTCGTCAACATAAGCATTTTCAACAATGTTGTCGGAATAGCGGCTGTCGTGTTCGAATGTTTCGTATGTGTTGATAAAGTCTTTTTCTTTTGTTTCTGTGTTGAATTTGTACAGAGCTTTTGGATTGCCTTCCCAGAACAGGTGCAGGCCTTCGCCCATAACTTCAAGGTTACGAACAGCTTTTGGCGCAACGATGTCCACCATAATAACACCGCGTGTGCCGTTTTCGTGTGTGAGTGTTACAAAGTATCTGTCGTCAAAGTCGATTTCCAGGCCAGTCATTCTGTCAGATACAGAATACAGGTCTTTTACTGGGCCGAATGTGCGCAGAATCCAAGGCAGTTCAATGCCAAACAGTTCGCGGCAGCCGTTTGTGCGTTTGTTGCTTACAAAGAAGTTTTTGTAGCTTTCCCATGGGTGCCAGTCTGGCAGGTACTGACCAACGTGGTAGATGTATGTAACTGGTTTGTCAAATGCTTTTACTTCGTTGTCGATAAATGTCAGTTCGCCGCGGTACAGCATTGTGCTGGAGAGGAACAGAACTGTGTCATTTTCTTTTGCCAGATTCATCAGTTCTTCATAACCGTCTTTAACAAGGTTGAGTTCTGTGAATGTGTTGATTTTGTTTTCCAGCAGTTCTTTGATGATTACATAATGAGCAACAGGGGCTGTACATACAAATGCAACATCTGGGTTTTCTTTTGCAGCTTCAGAGATGCTTGTATATGTTTTGTGGCCCATTTCTTCCACCTGGTTGCGGCGTTCTTCTGTCATATCAACGCCGATGATTTCTACTGTAGGGTCGATGCCTTTCAGCAGGCGGATACGTCTTTTGCCCATTGAGCCAAGACCTACGATAAGTGCTTTCATAATGTATTCTCCTTATAAGTCATAAAAAGTTTTTATTGTATTGTTTTCAGCGTAAACATATTCTGTTACGGTTTTTACTATTTCTTCGCTGGCGATACAGCCTGCATAATATGGGTTTGTCACATTTTTGCAGATTTCTCTGTGTTCATCTGACAAGCCACGGATAATTCCCGCAAGGATAGAATCCGTTTCCCCAGTTGTCTGAATTACATTTTCTGCAATAAAGCGGCCTTTCTGTCTGTCTCCGATATTTACTGTAGGTGTGCCGAAGGCAGGGGTTTCAACCACGCCGGATGATGAGTTGCCCAGCACAAGAGAGGTGTATTTCATAGCTGACAGATAGCGTTTCAGACCAAGGGAGAAAAATGCCTTTGCCCTGTGGCTGTTTTGTTCACAGTATTTATCTACCATTTCGTTGATTTCTGCCCCGCCTGCATCAGCATTTGATTTGGTGAAAATCAGATTCAGATTTTCCACTTTATCAAGGGCAGACAGCAGTTTTGCCATTTCGTCAGTTGGTTTTGTGTCTTTCTGTGTTTCCGGATGATAGGTAATCAGCGCAAAAGGCAGAAGATTTTCAAAGCCAAGGCTTTCTTCCAGCTCTTCCAATGTCATAAGCGGAACATTGTGGATATTTTCATTACCCAGGCCACCCACATTGTGAACTGTGGCAGGGTTCTCACCCAGCTGGATAACACGTTTTGTGCTGTCAGGGCAGGACGGGAAATGGAGATTTGCCATTTTTGTCATACAGTGGCGGTAGAAATCATCCTTTGCTCCAACTGTAACATCCCCGCCGCTGATATGTGCCAGCGGAACTGACAGTGTGGATGCAGCAGTGCAGACGGCAAACATTTCGTATCTGTCCCCCAGCACCACCATCATATCCGGGCGGTCTTTAACCAGCAGGTCGCTGAAAACCTGCACAGTGTATGCAATTGTCTGTGCGGTTTCGTATTCGCCGCTGCCGAATTTCATAATATCAATTCGATGGGCTATAGGGAAACCGTCTTTTTCGATTTCTTCCACGGTGTTGCCGTATTTTTCCATCAGATGTGTACCTGTGGCAACAAGGCACAGCTCCAGTCTGTCGCTGTCGTGGATTCTTTTTATCACCGGGCGCAGCAGACCGTAGTCAGCGCGTGTGGAGGTGACAACCATAATTTTTTTCATAGGGTTAAATCCTTTTGTGGGATTATAATATATTATTACTTTGTCATTCCGGGCGAAGCGTATGAGCTTTGTTGTAAATAAAACATCAAGGACGTTTTATCGTACTTTCTTTAAAGAAAGTACCAAAGAACGCGGGGGTTGCGATTCCCCCGCACCCCTAAACGCGGAATATGTACCATATTGCCTTACATACAGCAGCGCTACTGCGTGCAATCCGCACGCAACGCGCACGGATTTTATTCGTATGCCGGCAAATACATATTGGTTATCAGGAGGGCGCTACGCCCCTCCATTACACCGCCCAGTTTGTATTTGTTGTATTACAGTTCAATAAGTTCGTCCAGGGAGAAGTCGCGTTTTGCAACCTGGCCAAGAACTTCGTACCAGCGCATTGGGCTGATGCCGTTGCCTGGGCGTTTAACTGTGATGTTTTCTTCTGTGAAAACTTCGCCTGCTTTTACAGGAACTTTTGCAACGATGGATTTTCTTGCAATGTCTTTGTTTTTAGCTTCGGATTCTGTAACTTTTTTCACGCCGTCGCCAAGGGCAACTTCTGTTTTGCGGATGGATTCAACCAGGGCAAACAGTTCTTCCGGTGCCATGGATGCCTGATGGTCTGGGCCTTCCATTGTTTTGTCCAGAGTGAAGTGTTTTTCGATAACTGTTGCGCCAAGGGAAACAGCAGCCAGAGGTGCTTCCAGGCCGAGAGTGTGGTCAGAGAAGCCAACAGCTGTGCCAAAGTTTGCTTTGATATCCAGCATAGCTTTAACATTTGCGTCTTTCAGTGGTGTTGGGTATTCTGTATTGCAGTGGAGAATTGTGATTTCGCCAGCGCCATTCTTTTCCAGAATTTCAAGAGCATCCTTGATTTCGGAAATTTCGCACATACCTGTGGACATAATTACAGGTTTGCCAAGGCGTGCCACTTTTTCAAGGTAAGGCAGGTTTGTAACTTCGCCTGATGGGATTTTCCATACTGGCATATCCAGTTCTGCAAGAAAATCGATAGAGTCCATATCGAATGGTGTAGACAGATACATAATACCGATGGAGTCGCAGTATTCTTTCAGCTGACGGTGTTCTTCAAAACCGAAATGGAGCTTGCGAACCATTTCCAGCTGGCTTTCTGCTTCGCCTGTAGTATCTTTCTGATATTCTGCTTTTGGTGCAAAGCGGCTGATAACCAGTTCTGGCACAGCTGTCTGATATTTTACGATATCTGCACCTGCTGCTTTTGCAACATCGGCCATTTTTTTGGCCAGTTCAAAGGAACCGTTATGGTTAACGCCTGCTTCTGCTATAATTAAAACTGACATAGAATTTCTCCTTATTAGTTTGATTTACATAATTAATTGTATTTTATCACATTTTGCCGATAAGTAAAAGGGTATTTGCCAAATAAAAAGATAATTTTGTACTTATATAAAGAAAAAGCCGGGATTTCCCGGCTTTACGTATTCTTACAGTTTGATAATGTAATTTTCTTTTCTTGGAATTGGCACAGGATGTTCACAGTCAGCATAGCCCAGGGCGATGGAACATACACCACGCAGATTTTCCTCTATGCCCCATTCTTTCAGCAGGGCCTTGCCTTCTTCCATTGCAAACATTTCTTTACAGCGGTGAATCCAGCAGCTGCCAAGACCTGCGGCATATGCAGCATTCAGCAGGTTTGTTGTAACTGCGGCAGCGTCAAGAATAGCGATTTCTTCGTTAACCGCTCTTTCTGTTGCCAGCACAAGAAGAATTACAGGTGCACCATAATATGGGTCGCGGTCTGTGCCCATAACCTTTGCATTGAGGGCTTTGGCCTTGTTCACCTTTTCTTCGTCCTGAAGAACAAGAATTACCGGTGACTGTTTGCCACTGCCGGTAGGTGCAAAAGTGCCTGCTTCCAGCACTGCATTCAGAATTTCTGCAGGGATAGGATCATTTTTGAATTTTCTGATAGCGCGGCGGTTGAGCAAAACTTCCATTGCTTCTTTTTTCATATTCATTACCTCCATAAAGATGTCTCTTTTATTATTATACCTTTATATAGTTGAAATTTGCAACAAAAAAGCCATCGGTTTTCCGATGGCTTTAAATCTTTTATTTAAATTCTCTTGCCTATAAGGATATCACATATCATAACTGCAATAAATGTCAGCAGGCCAAACAGCAATGCCATTGTCAGATCCCCCAGCAGGCTGGTTTCCACCTGCGGAAGTACAGAAACTATTGTGCGTTCTGAAACAAGTGCAGTTACCGGCACTTCGGCAAGCACTTTTCTGTCACCGCCTTGGCCCACATAGAGTGTGGCGGTCATTTCGGCAGTTGTCATATCACCCGTCAGTACCGGTGCTGAAAATTCTGCTTTGATACTGTTTGCATCTGTGCCATTTTTTACCATTACGCTGGCATTTGGAGCTGTAATATCTTCTTTCTGAATAAACAGTCTGCCTCTGTCATCGCAATAGATTTCTTCGTCAGCACACAGGGCGATGTATTCACCCGGTACATCTATGTTTTTATAGTTTTCAAATGTCCAGTTCAGCAGATTTTCTGTATCGTAATAAATACTTTCTTTCCCACTTTTCATAACAACACATATAAGTGTTTTGCCGTCCTGTTCAAATGCTGTTACAAGAGTGTGGCGGGCTTCGTCTGTATAGCCCGTTTTACTCATCAGAAAACCTTCTGCGCTGAAATTTCCGTCATAAATAAACACGCCGTTTGTAAACCAGTTGGCATTATTGAATATTCTTGTCTGGCCCTGTTTATTTGTAGGTGGAATTGTGTATGTCTTGGCTGTAAAAATTTCGCGGAATTTTTCGTGCTTGATACATTCCTTTGCAATCATAGCCAGGTCATAGGCGGTTGTGTAGTGATTGTTGTCAGGCAGGCCGTGAGGGTTCACAAAGTTGGAGTTGAGCGCACCGGCTTCTTTTGCCCTTTCATTCATAAGGGTTGACAGAGATTTGCCGGATTTGGCTTCCAGATATTCGCCGATACCTGCGGCGGCATCGTTGGCACTTTCAATAGCCATGGCGAACATGGACTGTTCAAGGCTGAGCACCTCTCCCTCTGAAATGGAGGCGTGGCTGGAACCTCTTTCAATACCCCATACAGCTTCGTGGCTGTAAGTTACATTGTCCCGCATATCCCCCAGCTCAACAGCCAGCAATCCTGTCAGAATCTTTGTGGTGCTTGCAGGGTACATTTTTGTATGAGCACCTTTTTCGTAGATTATCTGCCCGCTTTTACCGTCAATAACCACTGCTGTCTCGCTGGTAAGGGTACCATTCCAAGCTTTCGGCGCAGCATAGACCGGCATAATATTCATATATATTAACAGGCAACACAGTGCCAGTGAAAAAATTCTCTTCATATTATCTTCCTAATCAAATTCATCGTAAATTTAATTATACTATTTTTATATTTTACTATTCAATAGAAAATTGCATTTTTTCATAATTAAAGACATATCTTATACAAAAGGGGGATCAGTATGTTTATATATATAAGGAAAAAACATATTATAATTGCGGCTGTTACTCTGACTGTGCTTATGGCTGTTTCACTTGTGGCCTTCGCTCTGCAGCCCAAGGTACAGGCAGTTCAGAGTTATTCCTGGGGCCTGCATTTTGAAAAGAAAAACGAAATTCCCATACCTAATCTTTCAGATGAAGTTTTAAACCCTTACAATGCCTATTTCCACGGTGATACCAGCAAAAAAACAATATATATCACCTTTGACGCCGGATATGAAAACGGCTACACCGCCCCTATACTTGATGCGCTGAAAAAACACAACGCCCCAGCTGCATTCTTCCTTGTGGGGCCATATATTGAAAACAACCCAGAGCTTGTAAAGCGTATGGTGGCTGAAGGACATATTGTGGGAAATCACAGTTACAACCACCCTGATATGACACAGAAAAATTATGATGATTTCAAAAATCAGCTGGACAAAACCGCTACTGCATTCAAAGATGTGACCGGCCAGGAAATGCCAAAGTTCTACCGACCTCCAGAAGGTAAATTCACCGAAGAAAATCTCAAGTGGGCACAACAGCAGGGCTATACTACTGTGCTGTGGTCTTCTGCTTATGTGGACTGGAATAACGACGACCAACCCAGCCACAGCTATGCCTTTGAAAAAATAGCCGACAGAACTTTTGGCGGAGCAATATTCTTATTGCACTCCACCTCGAAAACCAACCGGGAAATTCTTGACCGGCAGCTGACCAGATGGGAACAGGCAGGTTATTCTTTCGGCAAAATCAGCGACCTTGCCACAAAGGTAAACCAATAATGAAAATACTGATTTCGATTCCGCGGAAAGTAAATTTCTTGCTCAAAAATATTTCATATATTGTGTTTTTGTCTTCTGTGTCATTTCTGCTGTGCTATTCGTTGGGCAAATGCAATCTTGGCATTTATGAGGGCACCTACGGAATAGGACTGTGCCAGGTATCGCCTTCTTTATTGCCTGCCGCTGCAAGCTCACCCCCATATGTCGTCGCCATAGACCCAGGCCATGGCGGCACAGATACAGGTGCCCTTGCAATAGTCAAAGAATTTGAAGTAATAGACAAAACAGCCGCTCGTCTCTACGAATTGTTGGAAGATGACCCGGATTTTATTCCGGTTATGACCCGCACAGATTCTGACCCCGAAAGCGCACAGCGAGCCACTGTAGCCAACAATGCAGGTGCCAGCCTGCTGATTTCAATACACGCCAACAGTGATTCCCATAAATCATCAAAAGGGTTCGAATGCTTTGCCCAACCACCTGGGCGTACATATCATCAGGATTCCTACAGATTTGCACAGTTAATCGTAGCCCAGATGTCTGCCGCCGGTCATCATATCCGTGGCGACGAACAAAAAACCGGGATTAAGTACGCCTATTACTACGGCAACGACAAAAAAATCGTGGACAGCTCTGATTCCCAAGTGCGCAGCCGGAAAAGTTTCGGAATCCTTGAAAAAACAAACTGCCCCCGGGTGCTGGTGGAGCAGTGTTTTATAACAAACTATTCCGATGTAGAAAGGTGGGCTACGGATGACGGCTGCAACCAGGCAGCACAGCTGTATTATGCCGCCATAAAAGAGTATTTTAAAGAATTTTAATTTTTTAAAAAATTTTTTCAAAAAACTATTGACATATCCGATTTTATGTTGTATACTAATCAAGCATTAAAAATTACATATGCGGATGTGGCGGAATAGGCAGACGCGCTAGATTCAGGTTCTAGTGGTAGCAATACTGTGTGGGTTCAAGTCCCTTCATCCGCACCAGGAAAAGCCCGATTTTTCGGGCTTTTTTCTTTTTTTACGTTGGTACGATTGGTACGAATGTGTAAAAGTGTAATTTTGAGCGTGAAATAAGACTTTTATATACATGGGAGCGGCTCGTGGCTATCAGCATAGGGTGAAATTCCCTCCCCTCCCACATTTTATAAACATCAAAGCCCTTGTCGTAATCGACAAGGGCTTTGATTTTATGCTAAAATATTTCTTGTACTATAGTATTTTAACAAAATTAAATTTTGTAACTGACAGATAATTTTAATTAGTTGCTTCTTACTTAACAAAATTTTTTTGAAAATCATCTGATAGATAAATGCTAAGTATTTGTGTTAATATATGTGACTTCTCTGACATATATGCAATATCATCTAGTGCACTTTCGGCGTTTATCTCCCTAAGACCGAGCTCTTTCCTTTTTATATTTTCATACAATCTTAAAGGATATCGCATTAAATAACCTCTAAAAAAAACACATTGACCACTTTTTAAATCTTCATCCTGCGCATTTAGTGATATATGATTTTGTGACAATCTAGAAACTGAATATATTATATTGTCACGATAAATTATATTTTTTTCTTTTATTTTTTCTTGAAACTTGTATTTTATATACGAAAAATCAATAGGGCATTCAAGTGTTTTTTGCCCAAACCATAGTTTTAAAATGTCTATGCCCCAGCTATTAAAATAGTCGACAATATTATAAAAGAATGAACCAAAATCATCACCAATACAATTTTTATACTTTTTATAAAACGACAATTGCTTAAATGAGCCGGAAGTGTGTTGAAATATAAAATTATATGTGTCCGAATGAGTTCGACTGATTATCTCATCTGCTTCAAAAATATAATCAAATTTACTAGCGTTACAATTGTTGGAGTAATCATTCGCTGAACCATACAAAAGTATAAACTCTTCTATCGCAGTATTTATCATGCTTAGTTTATGTCCATCACTACTAAAATAATGTTTTAGAAAAAGTAACTTATCCAAACAGTCTTTATAGTTATCATATTCGATAAAGTTTACTATTTCAACAAGAAACATTGCAAGAAAAGAATTAGGAGTATCGATTATTTTATTCTCTCTAAGTTTTGTTCGCCAGAAAATGTAATAAAGGAATTCTTCATAAGAAAAACTATGTAGGCCATAGATGTATTTATCTCTAATATAACACTTTCGGGAATGATACAGTGATAAATCATGTGCTTTCTTTGTAGCTGAAATTATTTTTTCTTCTTTTGATAATTCTTTTGGACGCTCGGAATCCAACTCGATTAATTCATTTTTTGTCAAATTATCATCAGCCATAGATTCGATAGCCTTAAGTAGCGAATCTGTGAATGCTGATAAATTTAATGTCCAGCCAGTCATTCTTGCATTAAGGCACTCTTCATAAACGTTGCGAAAAACTTCATCATTAAATTCAATCTTTAATTCGTTATTATCCATAATTACTCCAATAAAATCATATCTGTAATGGTGAAGTTAGATGTCGGTTCCATATCGTATAGCTCACTTATTTATTTGTGATGTATTTAGTGTTTGAAATAGTCATCGATTACAAATTTAGAATCTCTCATTACAAATCTGTAAGAACAAGAGTATTCTTTGGTTCTTAAATAAATGCTTATGTAATCACCATCGACTAATTTTTCAAGAATCCATTCGTATCCAGACCATATTTTTGCAACAGTAAGAGAAGATTGTGGCATAATATAGCCTTTTTCAAATTTGTATCCATTTAAATACATTCGTGCTGCCCATTGCCTTCTCTTGTGAAACACAAGAAACTCCTGAAGGGTTATTTCTTCAAGCTGATTTGTATTATTTTTTATTGTTGCAAATAAAGTAAACCCTTTTGTTCCATCAGTATAGCTACCATAATCCGGACCAGATATATCAATTGAAAAATCTTTTATTTTCTTTATTCTCTTTATTTTATCTTTACATAAATCACAATGGTGAACAATATTTGTGTTTTTTTCTGTTAAGTATTCGACCTTACATCTTGAACATTCATAGTAGACATCATCTTTTAGGTATAAATTAAATTGCTTTAAGTCTTCTATTATACCGTTAAGAGCCATTTCTCCTACAATTTTGTGTTTTATTAGCTCTGAGCGAGTGTGTTTCATCAGCATATTGACATTAGGCAAATGTCTTTTTATCAAATTGCTACATGTAACCTTTGAGCTAATAAATTCTTCTACTGGGAGCACGATTTCACACTTTATGTATTCACTAAGGCTAATGAATGGATAGGAATATACCGCAAAGCCATTATTATCCAGCGCCATGAATAACTTAACAATTTGTCGTGTAGAGAGCATTTTTTTCATATCTTCTACTGACAAAGCAAAGATACTTGCGACATATTTATAATCATTCTGTAAAAGAATATCTATAGCTTCAGATAATTCATCATCTGTCTCTTCAGATTCTAAATTTCCTATATGAAAAGATTTAGCACGTTCTTTTGAGATAAAAACATTTATATCCGGATATTCTTCTTTTGTGCATTCTGGGAAGCGAATTCCTTCTTTATCTAAAAAGATTAATAACTCTCGTCGAAGCCGTCTTTGTTTTGGTATATCTGTCAAAGATTTATATCTTTCCAACAACTCTTCCATAGTAAAGATTCCATCTTTATTCAGAAAGCGCAAAAGAGGCTGGGGCAAATTCTCTATGTCAGAAAGGAAGTTTCCTACGTGGGACTTTTCTTTATCGAAAGAAGGTAAATTTCTTCTTTCAATAAGTCGTTTAAATAATTCTTCACTTGACAAGGTATAATATTCTGTAAGCCCTTGAGCTTTTATTTCTCGTTTAATAAATTGTGCTGAGTTATATCCGAGTCCATTAGCTTTTATTAGAATTTCTTCTAAAGACATCCTTCCGAGATTTCGTACAGATTTAGATATTTCGGATAGCCCTTTATCCAATAAGGAAAATAAATCCTCCACTGTTTGCACTCCAGCTCGCTTCAAACAATTGTATGCACGAACTGATAATTCCATTTCTTCGATCAACCTTGCTGTGCTTTTTTCTTCAGACATATATTCACCTTCCAAATTTCTTAAATATATTATACCACAAAAACATTTAAAATAAAAACAGAGTCCCACCCCCTATATTAGTTCGGCGCGTTTGGTACGGTTTTTATATACTCTTTTCAATTTAATTATTCGACATTATCGGCACAATTACATATAGGTGTGGCTTGCGCCTATCGGTAGAGGGTGAAATTCCCTCCCACAGATAAAATAAAAATATGCCCCTGTTCTTAAATGAACAGAGGCTTTTTTTGTTCTTATTTGTAATACAGGCTCTTAAATGTTATAATATTAATATATGCTAAAGGAGTGTCTTTATGGAAAAAATATTTTGGGTTGTAAATGGTGATTTAGAAAAAGTAAATGCACGGCTTGAAAAAGGTGGCAGAGTGAAACAAATTCATACAATAGGCGAGCCTATCGTTGCGTTTGGTTATGCTGGCGGAAAAAATGAAAATGATTATAGTAGCTATTATACCGGTGATATATGTGCCTATATAGTTGTTGAGTTTGATTAATAAATATGTTCGATAATTATTCTATGGAGATATATTATGATTTTAAACTACTTTGACTATTATTTGATTGCTATAAACATAATAGGTTTTGTTTTGTTTGTAATAAACACTTTACTTTATACATACACTGCAGATAAGCAAGTTGATAATATACTTACAATAGTATCTATCATTGGTGGTTCGGCAGGAATTTTACTGGCAATCATTCTAATTGATAGAAAACCTTCAAAAGAATATATGATGTCCAGAGTCTTTGTTGTCTGCGTGTTTATCATACAATTTATTCTATTGCTTATTATAAAAGGATATATAGCCACTGATTTGACATTTGCTTTTTGGGATTTCTTCTCAAGACATAAATTACTTATAGTATATTTGGTAATAATTAATTTTGTTACATTTGCGGCTTTTGCTGTAGATAAAATTGCCGCAATTGAAAGGCGCTCTCGAATACGTGTAATTACACTACTGGGATTGGCATTTGCCGGAGGCTCTTTTGGGGCATTAGCAGCAATGTATGTGTTGAGACATAAAACTCGAGTAGATTATTTCACAGTTGGCATTCCATTGATTATTTTAATGCAAACTGTTTTATTGTTTTACATAATGAATGCTGCTTGGAAATAAATAATAAGAAAACCTCTATCATAAAAAGGTAGAGGTTTTCTTATTGTTATGGTTATTCTTCATATTTCAGTGCCAGAGCTTCGTTGATTGCTCTGGCCTGTTCTTCTTTTGAACTTCTGTCGAAGTCGTAGTATCTGAGTGTTGTTGTGATATCACTATGACCTGCAAAACGCTACACAGTTCTGTTGTTTATATCAGGGCTATCCAACAATGCAGACAGGCAAGTTTTTCTCAATTTATGAGGACTCTTGTTTACAGAATCCATTCTTGTACATAATTTACGAAGTTTATTGTTTGCTGAATTATAACTTAAGCGATAATCATAGTTTTCATTATCGCTTTGAAAAATCCACTCGGCCTTTGATTGGCCATATTGATGTTACAGCCATAGACTAACCCTTTTTGTTGGAGTAATGCTTTGCCACCTGCTTTTCCAGATTATGCAGGTTGTAAAGTTCATATCGCATAGCATCAGTATCAACAGATTTATAAATGTGTGCCCTTACTACAAGGGCATTGATATTGCCACCGATTTTCCTTATTTCATAAATCAGTCGGTGGGTGTCATCGCTGGGTTTTGCCTTGATTGCAACTTCCTTAAAGCACAGTCGGCAAAACTCCTCTCGTGATAAATTGGTTTTTGCAACCTTCAGGTTGAGACTGTCCAGTTCTTCCTTGGACAGTCGGATTTTTATTTCGTGTTTTCTTTCCATATTTTCTCCTTTCATACGGTTTCAGGTGCCCTGACAAGCTGAATTGGGGACACAATTCGTTGCTTGCCACAGCAATGTCATATTCTTATTTCGGGTAAAAGAAAAAGCACCTCAAAGAGGTGCCTGTAATCTTTTCTTCAGATGTAAATCAATTCGGTAAGTACAATATCTTCAGCTATCTGATGTATTTCGTTCATCATATGAACCCATACCAGCTGGTTTTCTGCTTTCAGTTTCTCGGTTATACCATACTGTTCTTTCAGCTTGTTAATCAAACAGTCATACATTTCCTGTGCTGACTTATCAATTTCTTCAAGATGGCTGTTCAGTTTGTCCTGCAGCATCAAAGCGGTAAACAATGGCTCCTTGTGCTTTCGCAAATAGCTGTGTCTCATTTTTCCATATTTACCGATAGCAGGTTTTGGTGGCAGTTCAAAATTCGGTATCAGATAATCGCTACATTTTCTGTATTCAAGTTTCATAATATACCTCCACTGTAATATTTCCCTATGTACCAGGATATCAACATCAAAAATCCTATTTTCTTAAGCAGTTTCATTTTCATCATCCTTTCTTTGCTTTTAATATATCGAAAACAGAATTATTTTGCGAAGGTGCAAATTTTCGATTTGCAGAATTGACAGTGTGCCAAAAACATATGTTTTTGGCGCCAGCTTACCTTTCAACCATCTTTTTGTGCCAAAACAAGCTGATTTTGGCACACTTTTTGCGTTCTTACCCTGAAAAGTTCCTGCCCGGCAGCACCTTGCCCGACGTATTGTTCGCACAGCTTCCGCTGCCCATGCCGCAATGCACAGTATCATATCATTCAGGACGCTATTCAATTGTTTTGTGAAGGTAAAAATTTTGCCCCTCAAGTGAAGCCTAAAAAACAGGCCCTTTTGTAAACACTTTTTCAAAACTTTCACCAAAGTTTCTCAAACTGGCTGTTTTTTGGTATATTCGGCTTCATAAATTAGAGGTCAGAAAAATAGCAAGTGTTAAAATTTCAGCCAAAATATCACATACATTTCACAATGGTCTAAATTTTCAATGCCCTTCAATATATAGATTTTGGCAGAGGCCAAAATTGGTAAAGAAATTGAAAGTTCTCACTTTTATATAAAACCGACCATTTCCAGCTGTTCACTTTGCCTAAAAATTTACCCCTCCATATGTAGAGGGCGAGAATTGCCAAAATGTTAAAAAATACAGCTTTTTCCGCAAAAATTTCACAATTGATAATATTTTCAACTTTAGACAGGCTCTTGGTTGAAAACTTTGCTCAAATCACAAAACTACGATTTCTGCGTTTATGAATTATGTAAAATTTTCTCTTACCAGTCTTCTTACACGCTATGATGGACTCGATTTTTACCTTCAAAAAATTTACCCCCTCACATGTAGACAGCGGGAAAAGCCAAAATGTTAACAAAACAGCCCTTTTTTGCAGAAATTTCACATTTTGCCTGTTTTTAGCGTATTTTTAATAATTTTTGTGATTTTTAAATTTAATTTCCAATTTCTTAACCTTTTTAAAAATTCATGGATAAATGTTGTGAAATCCCTATACCAACTTAACTTATGACATACAAAAAACTCTCCTGATAACAGGAGAGCTTTTTGTACTCTTTAAAGGTTTCAGTATTAAACCTAACAGACTATAAAAATTAACCTTCCACACCAAGAATTATACCCATTATACCCTCTTGAAAAAACAGTACAGAAAGGGTATAATGGGTATAATAAATTCAGGAGATGGTTATATGGATAACAGAGATATTATAAACAGAATAGAAGAACTTGAACGCGATATCGCCTGTCTTCCTGTTGGAAATCTGACTGTGAAGAAAGTCAATGATAAAAAGTACTACTATCTCCGCATCAATAAAGATGGCGACCGCAAGGAAGAGTATGTTGACTTTGAAAAAGCAGAGATTCTCAAGAAAGATATCGCCAAGAGAAAGCTCCTTGAAAAGGAACTTAAAGCATTGAAAAAAGAATTGGCACCTTCAAAAAAGAAAAAACCTTCCAAAAGCTCCTATAAATTTAGAACTTATGTGCGAATAGATGAACAGCTTGTTGCATTTTCTGAAGGCGTAAAAAATTATAAAAAAAGAGAATGCTATAAAAATCTTTATGAGTATGTTTTTGGCAATATACAGGATAGGGTTTTTATACTGTATGGACTGAGAAGAACAGGTAAAACCACTTTAATCAGGCAGATTATTCTGAATATGTCCTCTGAGGAATTGGCAAAATCTGCTTTCATTCAAGTGAAAAGTTCCGACACTTTGTCTGATATCAATTCCGACCTGAAATATTTGCAGAAAACTGGATATAAATATGTATTTATTGATGAAGTCACTCTTATGGAAGACTTTATCGAAGGTGCAGCGCTTTTCTCAGATATTTATGCAAGCAGCGGTATGAAAATTGTCTTGTCCGGTACAGATTCATTGGGGTTTACTTTTACAAAATCCGACCAGTTGTATGACCGCTGTATTATGCTTCATACAACCTTTATCCCATACCGTGAATTTGAAAAAGTTCTCGGTATTAAAGGCATTGATGAATATATTCAGTATGGTGGCACAATGAGTATGAGTGGTATAAATTATAACGAAACATCCTCATTCGCTACTCGGGCAAACACTGATGAATATATCGACAGTGCCATCGCTAGAAATATCCAACACTCTCTGAAATACTATAATGATGGCAGCCATTTCAGACATCTGTATAATTTGTATGAAAAAAATGAACTGACAAGCGCAATCAACAGGGTTATAGAAGATATCAACCACAGATTTACAAAAGAAGTGTTGGAGAGAACTTTTAAATCTAATGATTTAGCAGTATCTGCGAGAAATCTTTTGAAAGACCGTGAAAATCCTGTGGATTTAATCAAGAATATTGATATATCTGCCGTAACGCAATCCATTATGGGTGCGCTTGATATAATCAACAAAGAGAAACATACCGTAGATATTGAAACAGCCCATGCACAGCAGATAAAAGAATATCTGCAACTGTTGGATTTAATACAAGAAGTTGATTTGAATTATTTACCTGACGTTAATACCAAAGACAAAATCACGGTAATCTGCCAGCCAGGTATGCGATACACTCAAGCAGAAACTCTTGTGCGCAGTCTTATGATGGATGAAAAATTCAATAAATTTTCTGCTGTGGAACGCAAGAGAATTACATACAGAATTCTCAGCGAAGTAAAGGGCAGAATGATGGAAGAAATTGTTTTGCTGGAAACAAAATTGAGCAATCCGAATAAAGAAGTATTCCAACTTAAATTTGCTGTCGGAGAGTTTGATATGGTAGTCTGTGATCCGGAAAAACTTGAATGCGAAATATATGAAATCAAGCACAGCACCCAGATTTCACCGCAACAATATAGACACTTGGAAGATGCAGAAAAATGCAATCAAACAGAATTCCGATACGGAACTATTGTTTCAAAGAACGTAATTTACCGAGGCAAAACCTGCGAAGTTGATGGTATAAAGTATCTGAATGTGGAAGAGTATTTGAATAGTTTGTGATTAACAATTTAGCCAAAACAAGCGAGGATATATTTCCTCGCTTGTTTTAAATTATGTTGTAAAAGGCCTAATTATATGGGATAATATTGATATATTATATATAAAAGTATTTATATGGCATTATAAAACTTTATATTGGAGGTTAGTATATGACTTCATCAAATAATATTACGAAAAGCAACATCCTCGCTCTTTTGAAAATATTAATGGAACAAACTGATGAGGAACATAGCTTGTCTATGTCTGAAATTTTGCGAAAAATGGAAGAGTCGGGACATAAATGTAGTCAGCAAACTATACATAGTTATATTGATGAGATAAACCGGGAATTAGGTATAGAAGTGATTTATTCTAGAGGGCGTTATGCGGGATATTCTATCAGCGATAACGATAGGATTATCAGAAAAACAGAAATGAAAATTCTTGTGGATTTGATAAATGCAACTAACTTTATTACACCGCAGAAATCCAAAGAACTTATAGAAAATTTGAAAAGTATTATAAGTATATATGAACAAGATGAATTAGATCGCACAGTTTTTGGAGTAAACGTCGCAAAGGCAAATAATGAAAGTATTTTGAGAAATATTGATACAATCCAAGATGCTATACGACAAGATAAACAAATTAGTTTTGAATATCTTCAATGGAATGAAAATAAACGTCTTGTAAAGAATGGAGATGATTTAAGAGTATTTAGTCCGTGGGCATTTATTTTGGCCAATGATAGATATTATTTATATGGATATAAGAATTCTAATGGAAAAGTCGAAGAGAGATGTTACAGGGTAGATAAATTAAAAAATATTCGTATTATTGATGCTATGCGTCGAGATGGGCGAAAAGAGTTCAAAAACTTTGATGCTAGCACATATGTTTCAAGACGCAAAGAAATGTTTTCTGGAGATGAAAAAGAAATAACTGTTAGAATAAAAAAACATCTTGCGGGTGCGTTTATCGATCAGTTCGGGATAGATATAGAAATAGAAAAAGAAAACGAAGAATATTTAATTGTGAATTTTATAGCGGTGCCGTCTAATATATTTTTAGGATGGATAATTGGTATGGGAGATGTTGAAATACTATCTCCAGAATCCGTTAGAAAAAATATGCGAGAATTAATTGAAAAAGTAAAAATATGATTTGATGCTCAATTATCTAATTTTTTAGATAATTGAGCATTTTAATTATACAAAATTTTATATAATTAAAATGCTGCATATTGAGTTTAAGCAATTAAAGGCATATCATAAAAATAAAGAACTTTAATTTAATAAATATGAACAGAAAGGATTTTAATTATGCAAAAAACAATTAATAATTTTATGAAAAATAAAACAAAAAATGGTTTGTTATTGATTGATATGCCGGTGGGATATGGCAAAACTTATACTGCAGCACAAAGTATTTATGAATATGAAAGAGTAAAAAGAAATAGTAAAAAAGTGTTTTTTGTTACCCCTCTTATAAAAAATTTACCTATAGAAGAATTAAAGAAAATATATAAATCTAATGGACATGAAAACTTATTTGAAAAAGAAGTGTTAGTTATAAAATCTGCCTATGAATTGGTTTATGAAAGATTATTGGATGTAGATATTCCTACTAAATATAAATCATCAGCATATTATGAACTGTGTGAAATCATAACTAAAATAAAAAGATTGGAAAATAGACGAGATGCTTCGCTTAATGAGTTTATAAAAGAATTGCAGAAAGACGTACGAGAAAAACATGAACCAGCATTCAGAAGAGAAATAATGTCGGTTATAAAACGAGAACTGCCATTAAGTAAAAGTAAGCGAAAGCATTGCATAAAAAATCTTAAACAATACGAGTGGATAGGAGAATTATACCCTACAGTGTTTATGGACGATTATAAAATCTATTTACTTACCATGAAAAAATTTCTGTCAAGAAACATCACGTTAGTAGAGCCGTCGTATGAATTTATAAAGAGTGATATCGTTAAAGATTCAATTGTGTTTATTGATGAGTTTGATGCCGTTAAAGCGACTATGGAAGACCACATCATCGAAAATGCAATGAATACACAAGATGACTATATAAAATTGTTTGAGCAGATTTTTAAAACAATTAGTACTCATGAGTTGCCGCAAGCATTAAGACGTCCATACAATAAATATACACTAGAAAATAATTCACCAATAACATTAGAGCTTCTGAGCGAGGAGGCACAAGTAATATATAATAACTATTGTTTGCAATATAGTTATAAGACAAATGGAGACGGAGTTGATAGAAGACAAAGTTTCTTGTTCAATGATAATTCGTATCATACGATGTTAAGAAATGATAAAAGTTATATTCGAGTTACACCAAATAAAGAAGAAAACCATGTAGAAATATATTTTGAAAACAAAGAAGAATATAACTCAAACAAATCAGAAAAAGACATTATAGTGTATGGACTTGTGCGAGATATAAATTCTTTTCTTAATAAATTTAGAATAATGGTAATGAATTGGGCTGAAAAATATGTCGAAGAAGAAAATGTACGTAGAGGTGACCACGAAAACAGATTTACATTAGAAAATGCAATATCATCAATATATAAAGAGTTCTCTTTATCAAACAATCAAATTAATCTGATGCAAAATGGACTTTTGAATTTGAATAAAGCCGAAGCTGACTCGATTATACCAGATATGTCATTCTACAATAATGGATTTAAGTATTTTGAATTTGTTGATGCAGATGAGCATTTGAGTAAAACGATTTTTAATTACGTACAGGTTGCTAATACTCCAGAAAAAATAATGCTTGAGCTGTCTACTAAAGCGAAAGTGATCGGTATTTCTGCAACGGCTACATTAAAGACTGTAACAGGCAATTTTGATATTGAATATTTATCTGATATGCTGAAAGAAAATTTTATAACAGTGGATGATGCAACAGCAAAAAAATTACGAAAAGAGCTTGAAGAGCGTTGGAACGCGTATGGAAAGGGTATTGTTAATATAAAATCAGAAATTATTAACTGCAATAAAGGCAAAATCAGTTTAGAAAAACGAGCACTTGAAATTTTTGGAGACAATTTAGATATTTGTAAAAAGTACGAAATGAAGTTAATGAAAATATCTGAAGGAAATAAATATATATGGCAGAGATACTGTAATATTTTTTCAGCGATAAAAAGTTTTATGGAATATCAGGATATAAAATCATTTCTATGCTTGAACTCTGTTTTACCAAGATACAATAAAAATTCGTTTGATTTACATCTCATAGAAGATGTAGCAAATTATTTTGCAAAATTATTTGACGTAGCTGATTATGAAATAGCATGTTTAACAAGTGATAACTTTGAAGAAGAAAAAGAATTAATTATTGAAAAACTTGAGCAAGGAAAAAAAGTATTTATTTTATCAACATATAAGACTATTGGTGCCGGTCAAAATATGCAATATAGAATCCCTGCTGAAGTGAAAACGGTAAATGTCTTTAAATCTGATATAGAAAATGATAATCGAATGTTGTCAAAAGATATAGATGCTATTTTCCTTGGAGATATAACTCACATTGTTGTGAACGTGTATGATAAAGAGAATTTTGGGAAAAGAGAAATGTTGGATTTCTTCTTTGACGTAGAATATCTATATCAAAATAATGAAATAAACTTTGATTGCCTTAATAGGTTGATAAAGCAAGGCTTTAAAGCTTATTCCGGTAGTAATGAACGAGATAATACAGCAATAGAAAAGCTTAGAAAATCGAAAAGTGTGGCCAAAAGCGTTACAAAAGATGTAATTCAGGCAATAGGACGAATTTGCAGAACATTCAACAAAAATTCAACAATTTATATTTTTTTAATTGAAGAACTTTTGTCCAAAATGGATGTATCTGAGATTGAAAATATTATTTTAAGTCCAGAAATGAGAGCAGTTGTTGAGTTGAAAAATAATTTTAGTAAATCAAATGCGTATTGCGATGATACGTTAATAAATAAAGCGGAAAAAATATCATCCAGAGGCAAAAACTATATAATGCGAATGTTATCAAGAAACTGGACAAGCCGTAGTATGGAATTATGGAATCAATTGAGAAACTGTGTATTATCATATCCAACAGCAGATATCAAAAATGAGGATTTTAAAGACATTGTTAATTCTCTGTATATAACCAATAAAAATAATGATTCTAACTATCTGTTTGCGCAGAAAGGAGACTTTTCGGATGTTGTTATCGATTACGACAATGACATGGCGATTTTTGGTGAAAGTACTAAGACTAAAAATAAAATTATTTCTAGTGTAAACGAGGAAACATCAAGGTTACAGCAAATTTTGAAATATCCGGGAATGAAAACATATTTTGATGAAAATGGATGGGCCACAAAATTTGGCAACGGGGATATGATAATGTCACCGGTATTATTCCAAAACATATATAAAGGAGCGCTTGGAGAAGCCGCTGGGTATTATATATTTATAAAAGAATTTGGAATAGACCTAAAACCAATTACAGATCCGTCTAAGTTTGAGTTTTTTGACTATGAGATTAGCGACGGCATATATGTTGATTTTAAACATTGGAAATATGGATATCCAGAAGATAGAAGCACAAAACTCGCAGAAATAAAAAGTAAAATGCAATCAATAGGAGCGAAAAAGGTATATATAGTTAATATTGTATCTGATAAAGAATTTGGTGTTGGAACATATAACGATGGTGAGATTGTCGAAATTCCTCGCCTGATTGATGAAGATGGAAATGTTGATAAAAACATTATGCGATTTTTGAAAGGAGAGTTAAATTAATGATTTATTGTAATAAGCTTAATTACGATTTTAATCGTGAAAATATTGACAGAGACTTTGATATATTCAGAGTTTCTAAAGAGAAGGGCAATTACTTTAAAAGTAATATTTTAGACATTAGTAGTCAGGATTTTTTAGCTAAATCAGTCGTTTATAATTGGGGAAATGAATGGTATGTAATGTTTGATAAAGGCACAGTAAACTACACTAGTTTTAAAGCTGCATTAGAGCTGGAAGATCCAGAATCAATCATTAATAAAGTTGACATCACCCAAAGTAAAAGTATTTATGATAATGTGTTAGCACAATTATTATTTAATACGCTTGGCTCACCAACTACAAAGGAAATGAAGTTCAATAACATTTCTGGGAAACTCTATTATTTTAGAGAAGAATTTATGAAAAAGAACACCTTTTTTGCAATCTTGGTTTCTCTTTCAAAAGATAATTACTTGAAGTTGAATATAGAGACCTTTTCTTTATTGAGTAAAATTAAAGGAAAAAATAAAGATGCTAAATATTTATTTGATGAGAATTCAGGCAGATTAAGAAAAAAATTAACAGCAGACAATGTGCCAGACGACGAGATATATGTCAAGCGTTCTATGAATCCAAATAAAAAGAATGCTATAGATTTTCTGGACTTTAGTAGTTACAAGAAATTTCAAAATTGTAAAGTAGGTATATATGCTGAATTTATGGATGATGTGAAGTATTATTTATCTGATTATATCAAAATAGGGTTTGGAACTTATTCTGTTTACAATAGCGTTGATATTTCTGATGATTCTTTTGAAGAAAAAGAATATGGAAAGACTCTAAAAGAAAAAGGTGTATGCATAATTGATGAAGAAAAAGATGCTGACTCTATTGCTCTAACCAATTTGATAAAAGATAAAATGATGGCTGTTTATGGAATAGAATGCATTGTTAACCGTTATCTTGATGATGCGTATGCTATCAGTATTATTCACAACAAAGAATATTATGAAAAAAACAATATTTCTGATAAATACAAAAATTCAAAAAGATATAGCATTGCTCAGCATGTGACTATAGAAGATTTTAAGCTGAAAAGTGATGATAATGAGGATGCCGCACTCAAAAAAATTATTCAGGAACTTCTTATCAAAGGAGATATATTTGATGAAAAATTATCATTAGTTAACTGGAATGAAAGAAATGCTATAAAATTTGTGTGCGGGAAAACTTATTGGAAATACACAGGTGAAAAGAATAAAAAGTTTTATAAATTTTATAGAATGTCAGTTTCTAAAGATGGTTTATTGAAATTTGACTTTTGGGATTCTCAAGAGTTCACAGAAGATGATGAATGGATCGAAATATACGATACCTATGAAAAGTATAATTCTGAATTTAAAAATAGAAATATAGAAGGTCTTGTATATTACGATAAGTCTAATATAAATGTAATAATGAAAACGGAACAAACAACACTACCTAAAATTGATACCTTAGCAAGAGCATTAAGGTTATCTGATAAAGATGGTTTTGTGAATGTAGAAATTATTATTGAGGCTTTAAAGGAATTTGCGGAACAATCAGAATCTAAAGAAATGCCAGCAGAATTGTCCAATTTATATCTCGTTTTGAATGAAATAAATATAGAAGAAATAACAATTGGTGAAATTCTTGAAATAATAAACATTAGAAAAAAGGTAGTAAAAGAATTTAATAGTTACCTTTATCAGACACGAGGTATATTATTACACCCAACACCTAAAGTGAAAGAAATAAAAGAAGAATACTTTGGCTCTTTGATGGATATAAAATATTTTTATAATTATGATAAACTATATTACTTTGTAGGAACTAAGAGTACAAGCTTGAATTTATCTTTGCATAATGCGTGTTTAATCCGTGAAGTAGTATCTATCGGTGGAGAAATATTCTTCGAGCAATTGATGAAACTTCTTGCTGTTGAGTTTGTACGTAATGGACAGTATACTGTGTTGCCATTTCCGTTTAAATATTTGAATGAATATATTAGACAGAAGAATCAATCTGAGACATAGAAATAATAGAATCGGAGGTATAAAATGCACACTTTCTTTTATGATGAATCGGAACATAGCAGAACACTAACCAAAAACACTATAACAGCAGAAAATTTTTCTGAAAATTTTGTCGCTTGTATTGTAGGATATCCTAATGAAATTCGTGAGGAAATAGAGCAGCAGTATTTGAAATTTGACGAAATATATAAAAAGCTTTTTACAGTAAAAGATGAACTTAAAAGCACCAATATAACAAAAAAGAAGTACAAATCTGGGTTTGCTTCTTTCAAAAAGAATGATTTAAACCTTGTAAATGATTTGTTGGATATTGTAATAGATAATAAGCTTTTTATATACATAAGTGTGTTTAATAAATTTGAATATTTAATTCTTCAGTTGTTAAGTAATTACAGAAACTCTTTAATTATTGATGCTGATAATCTGCGATATTCTATATCAAAATTAGTAGCATTATACCGCCCTGAAAATGTATATGATGCCGTATATCGAAACGATAATTCCTTTATTGATGAGCTTAAAATCTTTTTAGGAAAAGTATATAAAGATAACGAAAAAGAAGATAAGCGACCATTGGAAAATCAAGCGATTGAACAAGCACTCATAATTTTAAATGAATATTCAAGCGATTTTGTGCTCGACTGGAACTATTCTATCGCATTTCAAGGCTTCAAAAAGTACATGAGTGAATTAGATGTAAATGATTATCATTTGGTTATCGATAAAGAAGGTGCAGGCAAAACTTTAGCTGCGTCAAAATCCGAAGGACTTGAAAATTGTGAAGAAGGCAAATCAGATGAATATGTAGGCCTTAGAATTGCAGATTTTATTGCTGGAATAACTTCTTCACTTTTAAAATCAATATCGAATTCTCTTGAATATGGCAGCACAGAAGACACGAAAAAACTCCAGTTTATTAAAAAGGATTGGTTCACTATTAGATCAGAACATTTACGGCTATATAAAAAGTTGAAAACTGTAATTATTGACCAGCATAAAGTATGGGATAAAATCTATAGTGGTAAATACTCTGATAATTTAATTTATCTTATCTGTATTTTGCATTACTTTGATTCTTTTGAAAACATTAATGATTTTAGAAAAATCAGTGGCGAAAAACATCAGATCCGGTTGAATAGTATGGCTGTTTCAACACTACAGCACGAATTTGAAAGAATGAGAAATAAAATTAAAATTGATGCAACGAAAATACCAGAAGATGGCACATATTACAATCAAAAGGGCGCTAAATGCTATATTGATTATAGTAAACATGGAATGTTACCTATTAAAGATGAAGCAGTGGTATATGCTGTATTAAATGTTGGTTTCTTTGGTAACTTCGAAAAAGCGTGTATAACAATTATGGAGAACGATACACCGGTGTGTTATTTGCTTCCAGATGAGCTGAAAGAATGGTCTTTCAATATGGTTGCACTTGCAAATGTAGGTGTGAACCCTTTTCCGGCTGAGGTTGAATTTAAAAAAACAAATGACATATATAATATAAATATATTATAAAACACATAACATTGAAGCTTATTAAATAAATTAAGTGCTATACTAATGTAATTTAGTTAATGTGGGCATTTGATTTTCATATTAGGTACCTATCTTATTATTTAAATTTACAAATAGCTTTTTATTATCAGTTTGTTGAATTATCTATACTGTTTTCTTTTAAATCATTACTTTTATCTTTATAATAATAACTATAATTAAATTGACGATTATAATGATATATGATACAATACACATTAATATAGTTTCTCGGAGGTCAGCATGGCAAAACATAAAACATCTAAAATCCTTGTCCCCGAATATGAAGGAATTACATCATTTCAAAAAGGGCAAGCAGCCAGACTGTTCAAAAGAGTGGTAGATGAGGACCAAATACTTATCGTTAATAAACAAAATAAACCTCAAAACGTCATTATTTCCTATGAAAGATATCTTCGATTGAAAAGTCAGGGCATAGATTTGTGTTGTGCTACAGGAGGTGATGAAGAGTGATGCCATTAAATGGTTATGGTGTTGTGTATACTCCTCAAATGCTGGCAAATTTCACGGCCAAGTTGTTGTTAAGTGAAACAGATATAGAGACTTTGGATTTCGATAAACCTATAACGGTTTGGGATCCAGCTTGTGGCGAAGGGATACTGTTAAAAGAATTCTCTCGTGAGTTTAACAATTATCACATGCAAACTATTTGTTGCGTAGGAACGGATATTGAAAAAAGAGTAGTGGATCAAAACAAAAGAATATTCAGCGATACGACATATCAATTTATATGTAAGAATGCAATTATTCCTTCGGAGAAAATGACTGCAACAAATTATTGGCGTCACCGATTACAAAACATCTCTTTTGTAATAGCTAACCCTCCTTGGAGTTCTGAAAAAGTTTTCTCTAAAACCGATCTTTCTCAAGCCGGATATGAATTTTACATAGGACAATATGATAGCTATGTATTATTCATTGAGTTGTGCTTAAAACTAACTAAAGATGGTGGAATGTTAGCATTTATTATCCCTGATTCTCTTTTTTCTAGTGAAAACAAGAAACTAAGAGAATACTTGGTGAAAAACACCCAGATTAGAGTTATTGCTCGTCTAGGAGAAAAGATATTCCCAGATGTCAACCGAGCAACGAGTATTATTATCTTAAAAAACAGTGCACCCACATTAAATAGTTCAACCAAATGCTATAGGTTAGACACAACTGATCGAAAGAATTTTTTGTTAGGCGCTCTTGATCTCTTTGAGACATATACGCAAAAAAAGCACTGTGTGTTGCAAAAAAGGTTTGAAGATAATCAAAATTTTATTTTCGATATAGATGCTCGCGAGGAAGAGGAGTTCTTATTGAAAAAAATCGCTAACAATCATATTGATTGGAAATCGTTGTTCCATTTTGGCAGAGGGGTAGAAATCTCTAAAACTGGTGCCGTAGTCAAGTGCCAACACTGTGAATCAGCTCAAGGCTACTCTAAAAAGCACTTAGATACAGGGTATAAAACATGCCAATTTTGTGGTAAAACCACCACAGTAAATCAATCGAATATTTTCAAGATTATTTCTACGGTCAACAAACCTGGATACCTTCCTATGTATGTCGGGGAAAATTTACATCGCTATAGTTTTGATGGTATTAGATATATACTCCCCCATGTAGATGGTATCAATTATAAAAACGCAGAGCTATATTATCCACCCAAGGTACTGATAAGAAAAACTGGGTTAGGAATATATGCTTGTATTGATTATGAAAGCACCTACATAAGCCAAACAATCTATTCGTGTAACTACATTCAAAAGGATGATCTTATACCTCTTGAATATTATTTAGGTGTTTTAAATTCGCGAGTTATGTACTATTACTACCTCAAAAAGTATGGTGAAAACGAATGGAAATCACATCCGTATTTAACTAAGAATATCATTTTCTCACTTCCTATTAGGAGGGTAGATGATTCGAACATAGAAGTGTGTCAAAAAATCGCTCAATTAGTACAAAAAATCCAAAATAACTATTCTCGCCAACTAGATTTGGAAATAGAGAGACTGGTTTTGAGATTGTATGATATAAGCCAAGAAGAATTAGACCTTATCATTAATGAGCTTAACAAGCTTCCAGAATTAAATGCGGTTAATCAAATGAAAATAGTAATTGGAGAACTATATGTATAGGTATATAGGAAACAAAACAAAATTGCTGCCAGTTTTGTTGGATGTTTTTTCAGAAGAAGCGCCTCGAAATGCAACTGTAGTTGATTTAATGGCCGGTACAGGGAGCGTGTCTGTTGCTTTGAGAAAACAAGGATATCGTGTGATTGCTTCCGATATGATGACTTACTCTAAGCATCACTTGGTGACACAACTCTTGTTGGATGCACCTCCTTCTTTTCAAAAGATCAAAAATCACTTAAATATTGTAAATAACCAATTATCTGGATATGAAGCAACATTAGAATATTTGAATTCATTGACTGAAAAAGAAAGCTATTTCTTTAACGAGTTTTCTCCAGATGGGACCCCTAGCAATGGTTCTCCCAGCAGAAAATACTTTACATCTCAAAACGCAAAAAAAATTGACGCCATTAGGGAGCAAATCAACGCATGGATTGAAAATGATTTAATCACATCAGAAGAAGAATCTGTTCTAAAGCATACTTTGATTATGGCTGTTAATGATGTGGCAAATATTTCTGGAACATATGGTTATTTTCTATCTAAGTTTAATGCGAAATCATTAGAAGCAATTGTATTAAAACCCATCCAATTCATCAGTGAAGGAACCATAGAGAATACGGTCATTCAAGATTTTGCAGAGAACATTGCCGCTACCATAACCGCAGATGTATGCTATATTGATCCGCCTTACACAAAGCGTCAATATGCCGCTAATTATCATATCTTAGAAACGATTGCACGAGGAGATTTCCCTAAAACAATAGGAAAAAGCGGGTTGCGCGATTGGTGGGATCAGCATTCCAAGTTTTGCACGAAAACAAAGATTCGCGAGTCTTTTTCTAAAGTAATCACCGAAATGGATTGTGACAAGTTTATTATTAGTTATAGTGAAGATGGATTGTTATCGTTAGATGAATTGATAAATCTGTTTTCCTCGTTTGGTGATGTCACATACAGAACTATTGAATACTCTAGATTTAGAAGCAACAATAGTAGCCTTTCTAAGAAATTGAACGAATACATTATCATTCTGACAAAAATAAAAAGCGTGGGATAACCCACGCTTTTTTATCCTTTGTAATAAGCTTTAAAAGCCGTAGCTTCCAAAGTGAAGTTTTCTTTAATAGGCCCTCGACATTCATAGTATCGCATCTCTTTAGCAGCACTGCTTAATCCATAAAATCTATAAATAGAATAATGTTGTCCTTTTTCTTCGGATACCTCAACTTCATTGGCAGTAATATCAAAGGGCTTGTTTTTGCTACCTGTTGTTGATTTAACCTCAATATACTTTTCGCAATAATCTGCCCCAACTTGCTCAAATGATAAAATATCATAACCCAATCCATCGCCAATTGTACATGCAACATGTTCTATTCGGTCTGCCAAATCAGGCCTTCCTTCAGCGACAAGCCTCCTTTTTTCCGTTTCAATAGCCAAAAGTTCACCAATATCACCGATCTTCTTGAGATTTTTATAACGCCTTGTGTAGTTGATATCTTTGGTCCCCAATTTTTTTCCTGAACGAGTTTTCTTTTTCTTCAACAGAGGAGCTTCTACTTTCGTGATTGTTATGTTGGAAACATCCACAGTAATCGAGATTTCCTTAGAGGCATACTCAACAGCGTCATCAGAAGTTTCGTTAAAATTAGTAGGTAAAATAATATTTCCAATTTCAATATCAATAGCGGAACCGATAGCAAATGGCGTATTTTTGTCATTGACGAAGCGCAAATATTGTTCCTCGTAAAAGATAATACCTTGACGTTTATTCTTAGAAAAAATATCTTCCAACCCAACATCTGAAGGCCAATCAGAAGGAATATTCTCGGAATTTATATAAGTGGCATAAAAACGTGTAGTGTTATCCTCTCTAATGGTTTTTATCATGAGAACAAAAAGATTGTCAATTATATTAGGATAATTCTTTTCATAAATATACTCACCGCTATTATTTCGATTGGGCTCAGGGAACCCATTGTTTGTTTGCCATGCGGGATGACGATATTTTAAGTTCTGTCTTGAAATGCGATAATCCTTTCTTCCTGTTCTTGGAGCAAGCTCAATATCGGCAGCAGATGTACTGCCAACAACGGACGCCTGAAATGTATATCTCTTCCTTGGGTAAATACGATTTTCATCCCAAAACTCGAGAGTGTTAAATATATTATCTGCATCCCGAAACATTTTATCAAGCTCTTCACGACTGTATCCCGCTGCTTGTATATAAGTCTGACCGCCTCCGCTTGTAGGCTTTTTTACACCATACATATTAGTAAAGTCCGAGTCCTGAATTTTATGATACAAAATAGCTACAACATGTTCTGTCATTTTTTATCCTCCATAAATTCAAAAATTTTGTCATAAGATATATGCAAGGCTTCTTTGAATGCCCAGAGTTGTTCAGGTGATATATTGTGCTTACCTGATTCAATTTTCACCCAACACTCACGGGTAATGTCACAACCCAATAATTGCATATACCTAGTAAGTTCAGTAACACCTGGTCCTGCTTCCAATCGAAGCATTTTCAAGTGCTCTCCTAATCCTTTTGAACCTTTTATTTTTTGCACTGTTCTCACCTCTGGATCTAAAATGGTTTATTTATTTGGATTATATCATTTAAAATTACTATATATCGAACCATATTCGGTTCGATATATAGATACACCCAATCAAAATGTTGGGATAATGTATTTTTTTACATTATCCCGCTATTTTAATCATTCGGAACTAGTTTTCTATGTAAAAAATTGTCCACTTGCTGGGAGTAATTCTTGTCTGAATCAAATAATAGCTTTAAAGCGATAAATAACTAACGAAAAGTATCAAAACAGATTATATGTTACATAATTTTTAACATTACTATAATCAAAAAGATATAGGTTTTCATAAAAATATAATTCATAACATAAAAAAATAGTCTGTCGAAATTTCGACAGACTATTTTCAATAAACAAAATTTTATGAAAATTTATTTCTTATTTCAGGAATATCTCTAATTAATTTCCCTTCGGCGTTTTCCCAATATGCCCAGCCACTTCTACTACTATGTAAAATAATAGATGCAGCCATACTCAATGCCGTATAATTCGACATTCTAGAATAAATAATATAAGGTTTTACAAATTGAAGAACACCATCAATTTCAGCAATTATGCCATCGTCAAAAAGCTCTTGACGAATATCTTCTATATCTGGATAATTTTCTACATTTTCAAATTTATACAACTGGGATCCTGTATCTATTTCAACACTTCCATCGTCCAAAGAGAAAAAAGCTTTCGCTACGATACCATTTACTCTTATATAGATTTCTTCCTTTATCAAAATATCATTATTGATTTTTGGATATGGATAAACCTTGATTATCTGTTCAATTAAGTTATCTGTTCTCTTTTCAATTTCAGATATCGTCCATTTTTCTGCATCCAAAACTTCTTTATTTATATTTAAATGATTAGTTTCTTTAAGAAGTTTATTCTTATATTCCCATACCTTATTGCCCATAGCGCTATTATCAATTTTGGCCGCTAAGGTAAGATTGCCTAAACGATGCACATTTTTCTGGTATGTGTCTAAATCTATTTCTAATGTTTCTAACCATTCTTTAGTTGGAGTTTGAGGCATGAGATGTTCAACATTTACAGAATTTAAATCAACTGGGGCTGGGTTGTCTTTGTGTTCAATTTTGTCAAAAACAATTCTCAATGTGGAACGCAAATTATACATATTAGCATTATACATAAGTTCTTTCATTTGAACATCATCAGGCATGTACATAGCATTAACAACATTTTTAGCAATCAAATATTTTTTCAATATTTCAATAATATTTATATAATTGCCATTACATTCTTCAAGCACATCTTTTAATAATGTAGGAAACATTCTTGTAATACTACTTGTATCCAAATTACACAAGCTTCTTCTAATGAGGTATGTATTTATGATATTAATAGTATCCCTTAAAACAGGTTCACTGATTTTACCATTCTTGCACAGCAAATAAAATTCCATCAATGCAGGCGCTGGCATATCTGATAAAATTCGTCGATATTCTTTTAATGCATCTCTCAGATTACTATCAACTTTCTTTAAATCCTTTTTATAGATTGTATAGTAAGCATCTGCATAGGTAACAATCTCTTCCAAAACTTCTTTTGTTGTCTTATTTGAATCTTTAAACCATTTAACAAAAAGTCGATATATTTCATTTTTACTCGGTAACGAGAGGTTTTTTACAGCCAAAAACATTCTGAAAAATAATTCAAGTTTCTTAGAATCATTTGAAATATATTCTTCTATCTTTCTCCAGTAATTTGCATAATAGTCTTCCTGTATATCACTCGGTAAATCCATCAAAATGAAGTTTCTAATCAGGTCAGACGCAGTAAGTTTAACACCTGTCGCATTAATACTTTCGAATATTTTCTGTGCATTATCTTCTTCGGATATCGGAACACAGACAACATATAATTTATTCATTGCCATTAAGATGTCGTTTATGGTTTTTCCTCTATCGATAATATTTTTGAGATAATCAATAATATAAATATAGTTTTTATATACATTGGAATTTTTGTTATCAATTTCGTCAATCTTATTTTCAACAATAAGTCTATAAACTTCGTCATCCGAAACCATAGGTTTTAGCTTATATTTCATTTTGGCTGTTGAATAAGGGTTGGTCAAAAATTGCCCTTCTAATGAGCTTATTTGACCTTCTTCTCCCTGTTGATGCAGCAATTCTTTGATAGCGTACAAAGTTAAAAATGTTGTTGTGAGTCTCTGCTGGCCATCGATAACAGAAAACTCTCTAGCAGAAAAATCTATGGGTGTATCAAGATAAATCATAATCCCTAAAAAATGATTATCATATTCTCCATCCAGTACATTTCTCAAGTCTTCGAGATATTGCTTCACTTCTTTTCCAGCTGTCCAGGTATAGTTTCTTTGATAAACAGGAATAACAAATTGACAACCTGAACTATTTCTGAAAAAATCCAATAATCCTGTACGTATCGGTGGTTGATGGTTAGTTGCCATACTCTGCCTCCATTTTATTTTGTTATTATAACTTATATTATATATTAGCAATATCATTATTTCAACAAACTCATAATATTAGAACAATTTGACAAGAAAAATATTCTAGTGAATGGCCTGAACTGAAAGAAATTTTACAACAATTATAATAAAAAGACCGCAAATTTGCGGTCTTTTCCATCCTCTGTCGGTATTAAATTTAGTTTTTTACTTGTGTTGTTATGAGCACCCGTATGTATATGGGTGCTGATAAATAAAATTTGAAAAGTTTTTGTTAGTTTGGACTTGGTGCATGGTATTCTTAATGATGTAAGAAATCGCCGTTCATCCAGCAGGAAACACCTTTCGACCGAAGAAGTTGAGAAACTGAAAAAAGAACGGGAATACGACAGCTGGGCACCACCATTATTTATTTTGAGTGTTGTTTTACTAATTTTCCAACTTGCATTGAAAGAGTATGTATAACCGTCGCAAACAGGCTTTGACAGAGAACAATGCATATGAGCTATAAATAGCATCAATGGACATAATGAGTAGTAAACCATATTATTTTGAATTACATTTAAGGGGTGTATTATGAAAAAGAACTTACCATCATTATTAGAAAAACCATCCAAAAATGATATCGCTAATTCAATTACAACCGAGTTGAAAAAATATGATATCATCGACTTTTTAAATAAAATATCTGCACTTTATTTATTTCCTAATAATCAGAATAAAGCATTGGTTTTCGATACTTTAATCGCTTCTATTTTAGAAAAACCAAAATCATATTTTTCTGGTACTGCCAAAATCAGTAATAACAAATTCCAAAATATTGTCAATTACTCTATGAGTTTCCCTATCGCCAAGAATATTGATCCACCTGAGATGCCATTTATCCATCGCATACTATTTTATGGAAATCATTGGATTTTTTCTGGCATTAACAAAGATATTGGCTATAGATTGCAGGGTTTATTAGACATTCTATTTAAAAATGGAAATGGTTTTAATCAAGATTTCATTAACGATTCAAGTCTAATAACCCACACTATTTTGACCATCTCCACAAAAATATGTGCAGATTTACATTATGATCGTCAAATTTTAGGACACTACGAAAAAACTGATATTGACTATCCCAACACCCAAAACATAAAAAAAGCACAACAAGCTTTAAGTGTTGATATTGATTTCCTTAAAAGATTTATCCAAAGTGAGGAATTAGAAAAATTAATTTCAGAATTTGGAGAGAATCAGTTTAATCATACTAATAATCCAGAAAATTTCCGTTTTTATTACAAACCTTTTCTAAGAATAAGCGAAAGCACTTTATTCGTTTTAAATCCTTCAGAATTAGGCTCATTTTTAATAAACTATATTTTAAAAAAAGCTGCTGAGTATGGTTGCTTTGATGATGTAATAAAAGCATATAACGAATATATTTTTCAACAATGCCTTGAATCGTTCAAAAAGTTAGACCACAAAAAAATAGTCGTAGAACCACTAGAAATAGATTTGATAAGTACAGATTCATATAAAGAGGTTTTGTTAAATGTCGTGAATAATGGTTTATTGTTTGTACAATTTTTCTGTGATTCAGGAAATAAATATAATTTTGAAAATATGCACGAATTGATAAAAATCAATAATTTTCAAATCGGAAAAAGGTGGGCCTACATACAAGAAAAGTTAAAAGGTTATCCACAAGATAGAATATATCAAATTTGTATTTCCTGTTCGTTTAGTAGAGTCACTCAATATAAGACAATAATCAAACAGAGTTTTAGGCAGTTATTATTATCTCCCTTTGACCTCTATTGCATTGCTGTAAATGAACATTCCCATAGAAACTTTATACCACGATATATGGATTGCAAGTATAATATGCTTGAACCTTTTACACTTTATGGCGATATTTATAACATTTCAGTTTACTGTGATAGATATTCTTTTTACTTAGACGATAATTTCGATTATAGGAAAGATATATTTTATTTAGGTTTTGACAATGCTATTGATTACTTTAACAAAGCAATAATTAGTGAAAATAAATTTTTAGCTGATTGTCCAAATGCTCCATACTTATTAGAAATGATACGGTTGGACTCTGCTAGAAATATATACATGAGTCATAATAAAGAAACCATATATATATTAAACAAGTTTTCAAATATAGACATATGGCAATTAATCGACTCTACGTCTACAACAATAGCATCAGATATCTATCATACTGTTACTGATATGTGTTCGTACTGGATTGCCGAATGCAAAAATATAATTACAGGAAATAGTTTTCACAATAATTCAATAGTAATTGAACATAAACTAACTGGTAATTTAACGCAGTATTTTTCTTCAGAATCTTATAGTGAAAGTGCCTTAGAGGATTTATTAAAAATCCAAATTCTAGACAATATTATAACTTTTATATGGACTCCAGAAGCTTATTTCAAATTTAGCAACGAAAATAATTCTCAAGAAAAAGCAATAACTACTCTCCTTTTAGAATCCATATCATGTTTCTCTACAAAGGCGTTATCCATGCATAAAGTGGATAAGCTTTTTGAAAACCCTCTGAAAAAGAAAGCTTTTTTTCTAAACGCTCAAGAGTACCCATATCTAAAACCAATTGATTTAGATTTTAGAAAAGTGTCTATTGAATATGAACAGCTACTATCTGATGAAATAGGATACTTCTTAATTAAAGAAAAAGGGGTTCCTTTCGGGGAAATTAAGAAAAATGAAAAATATTCCATATGCTCAACTATCGTTGATTATTTGTACAAAAAATTAAAAACTTTAGTTGCATCTCTAAATCCACAAAATTTAATAGAACAAATATATCTTGATTTAGAGAAGGTTATGTACTCAATGATGCTTACGCAAAGAAGACATGCTTTTAATATTGCATGTTATCCCGAAAAAACTGACAAATTAAATTCGACTTACAATCAATTAAATAAATCATCTATTGCATTAAAATTCTTCATGGAGTATGTATCAGCTCAACCTCCTAAAGGGAATGTATTATTAGGTGAATTAGAATATGAAAATATATTAACTATTTGTTCTGCAATAATTCACTGGGCACAGATAGGAGATTTATTTAACTATAATATTATTGATAGTGAAATGAACATCTTAAAATCCGGTCGAGTAGGAATAAATAATACACAACCGATCGAACTAACAGAGTCCACTTATTCCGCAGCGATAAAAAGACTAACCCAGTACTCCAATCCACATATTAGTAAGTATCATTTCGGCAATGATAATATTGATTTTGACGATCTCAATAGCGCTTTCATTGCAGAATATGGATATTCATATGGTGATTTTTCAAAAGTAGTGACTTCTTTACTCGTTATCGGTGAAGATATTAAATCCGAAATATGCAGAATAAATATTACAAAGTTACTAGAAACCATTTTTGAAAAAACAGGAATTGAAAGATCTAAAATCAGCAAAATAATTAACGACTTATCGTTAAAGGAACGACCAGAATATTTACCTGCTCCAAAAGGATACAAAAACACCGATATTTGGCCTTGGAGATTTAACAGGCGATTATCATTCACTAGAAGGCCACTTATTATGGTTGACGAAGACATCGTTTGGGGCAATAGGCAATTATTTCATTGTTTGATGTTTACATATGATTTAATCAAAGACGGAAAACTAAAAGCTGAAAGTGCAGCGCTTAAGCAGGTAATTAGTAAACTATCAAACAGTCGTGGAAATCTGTTTAATTCAGCTGTCGCCGAAAAACTCAATACAATAAAGGGACTTATCGTTACTGAAAAAGTTAAAAAAATTAATGGTAAGATGATTGCCGATGCAAACAGGAACACATTAGGGGATATTGATGTTTTAATAATCGATACTAGAAGAAGAAAAATAATCGTAGGAGAGGTCAAAGATTTTTCTTTCTCCAAGTCTCCTTATGAAATGCATCAACAATATTTAAATGTTTTTTGTGACAATGGTAATAAATTATGTTACATATCCAAGCACAAACGCAGAGTTGATTGGATAAAGTCTCATCTAAATGATGTTATAGAACATTACAAGTTATCAAAAAAGAATTGGAAAGTTGACGACATCCTTATTCTAAGCGAACCCGTAATAAGTAATGAATATTATCATAAAAATCAGAAAACGATTTTATTTTCCGACATTTCTGAAAAAAGTATTTATAATCTATAAGTAACCTTACTAATTCGCTTATTTAACCCCCGACCGCAATTTCGGCCGGGGTTCCATTTCTGTCGGTATTAAAATGGGTTTGTTTTGTTATAAGCATCAGTATGTATATTGATAAATAGGATTTGAAAATAGTTGCTAGTTAAGACTTGGTACATCAACTAAAAGAAATAGTTTTATCTTTTGAAGAATTCCATAATAAATTCCCGAAGCATTGAAAAATATCCACGGGTGTACATTCCAGAAATTATTACACCACATAGCTTTATCATTATAGCCAGATATATTCCTGTTAAGGTCACTGCTAACATAGGTTTTAATACCTTAAAAATTTCATTTCCAACGATATTTGAAGAAAAAATGTCTGAACGTAAGTGGATATCACTTGTGTTATCTGGTTCAAACCCAGTAAAGATGGAGTCTATAATGTCGTAAAATGTTGTGTAAAGAGATATTAGGGCGTTTCCTAAGAATTTAAATAGTTTTCTTATCATATAATAATTCTCCGTTGATTTGTGTCTGGTTCATAAGTTTATAGCAAGTATGGAACTTGAGTTTATTATAGATAGTAGGGTAATTGAAAATGTAGCTTTCGTTGACAACGAAAAAGAGCCACGATAAAGTGGCTCATAAGTTAAACTTTTAATATGAAATTTTTTTCGGACAATTCATCCATCTTGCACTCATATTCGACCTCAATATCCATATATTCCAATTTATATTTTTCTGGCACATTTTTCTCGAAATACGCACTTTGTGCAAGCTCAGAAATGAGTTTGTAGTTATTAAAGAACAGTTTTTCATCAAAATCAGATTGTAGTTTGGCATATTCGTAAAAGCCAGAATTAATCTTTAAAATATAAGGGAGAATAAAACTGGCTTTATTAATATTTATAAAGCTTCGAATAAGGCGATAATGTATTCTTTGCCAATTATTGAGGTCTATTATCCTAGACCAATGCCAATCAGCATTCACATAATCAGTAAGTTCAATCTTTATGTATATTAAAATATTATTAATAATGTTCTCAAAAATGTCATATTGCTGTCTCATTACGCTTACAACGCATTGTTCTACGCTGTTTTGAGAAATCAAGTCATTATGATCATGAATATTGTAGAATTCTGATTGTTCATAAGTATCAGAGAATAATAATGACTCTTCGATATTTAAAATATCTTGAATCGTTTTCCAGTCTTCATCGGAAAAACTAAGAAACCAACGATAGAATTGAAAATCACCAAAGAAAGCTTCTTTACAATCGCCAATTAAACTTGCTCTTGTAACAGGAGCACATTCGCTGTCCTCTGATAGTTCTCTTACAAACTGCACTTTATCTTTGGACATTAAAAATGCTGATTTAAATTCTTTTTCAGCTTCAATGTCTTCATCCGTATACCCTTCTTTAAAAACATCAGGGAGATTTGCATTAACGTCATCTATTTCTTTTTGTTCTTCAACAGATAATGGTAAGCCTAGTCTGTTTTTAGCTATTAAACCCAGTTGCCATGTATGAGGTCTTTCTAAATAAAGATTAACTATGAATTCTTTTGGAAAAGATGGCATTATCATACTGCCGGCGATAAAGAGAATGCTGCTATAAACTTTATCTAAAAGTTCCTCGGTAATAGAATTATCACATTGCTGTATTACAGAAATAGAAAGGTTAAAATACTTTTTAAGTTTGTTTTCACGAAGTTCGTTAAGATGATTTTGCTGTTCAATATCTAAATATGTAATTTGAAATTCCAACAGCCAAGAATACAGCAGAATGTAGTAGATATTGAATTTCTCTATCGGTTCTAAATCAATAGTTTGAGTAAGCAATTCAATTTTTCTGTATAAAGGAGTATAAACACTATCTTCGCTACGTCCAATACACAGTTCACTATTTTCATCATCATAATCTCTAATTGTCTGTAACAACCAATTTATGAGTATATTTCTATTGTTTTTCTCATGCAGGTCGATATTGTTGAAAAATGTGCAAAGGAACGAAATAGAATTGTTATATGAGTGTTCATCTAACTCTGAATAAATATCAAAACATTCACACATCCTTATTTCATGCTGGATATAGTTATAAATAGATTCACAGTTTTCCATAGATGGGTGTAAATCATTGCTTACAAGTTCTTCAACAAGAGGGTGTAAAGAGTACCAATGATTATTAGTTGTTCTTACCCATCCTAATTCAGTTAAGTCATTCAATGCATTTATTTCAGTTGTAGTTGCTTTTGTATATTTGCGGTAGGTATCTTTATCCACATACAAAAATTTAAGTAGATATAAATTTCTTAAAACTTGCTTTCTCTCTTCATTAAGCTTGGCTACATTAAAAAGCGCACGAATGATTTCAGGGATTGTCCTCTTAACTATACGTCCATCTTTTCTGGTTCTGACTTTCTCAAAACCATAAAGTTCGTCAAGTCCATTAGCAATTTTACTATATAACTCTTTCAAAGAGCAACCAGATGCAGCCATTTGCAGAGCGAGGAGTTCAACGGCATATGTATGTCCTTCTACCAAGCTTAATAGCTCTACGATATCTTTGTCACTTGAGGAATTATCACAAGAAATATTTCTAAACAGTTTAATTAATTCATTGTCTGCCAGTTTTGAAATATCAATCTGTGTGACATCTTCTCCATAAACAGAAGAAAAATCAGTACGAGAGGTGAAAAGAATATTTGTATTTAACTGTAATAATTCATCAAGATACTCATCCTGGTCAATCTCAACATCAAAATTATCAATAATGAGTAAGGTGTTTTTATCCAGCAACTTATGCAGAACCTTATTTTTATCGAATTCTAAACCTTCATAGTTCTGGATGTTGATTTCAGTTATAAGTTCTTTAATGGAATCTTTATATTTCAAAAAGATTGCCGTATCATAATCATCTTTATGTTTGTTGGCATAGGCAACAGCCAATGAGCTTTTACCCATACCACCAAAACCATGGATGAAAACAGCTTTCTGACCTGACTTAAACTCATTGTGAATGGCGGCAAGTTCTGTTTCACGACCTATAAAATGTGCAGCATTGGCAGGTATATTGGAAACAATGAACAGTTTTTCTTGTACAGTTTTCAATGCCAATTCAATAGCAGCAACAAGTTCATCGGTAGTCTTATATCTTCTTTTAGGGGATACTGCCAAAGTTTTTCTGAAGATATTTTTAATTAAACGTTTTATTTTTGGATTGATATCGTCAAACAAACTGTTGTTATCCAGGTTCCAATCAGCAAACACACTCATATCATCAACAGAAATACAAGTATGCATAATTCTTTCAAACAAAACAGCACCAATAGCGAAGATGTCTGTTGAAAAGTTTATTTTTGATATCTCATTGAATTTCTGCTCCGGAGCTGCATAGCTGAAAGAATATGGTGTGCTTTTAATACTTCCAGCTTTCAGTTCGGCAATAGATGTTAAAGAATCTACGTCAAATAACCATATATTTGTATTCGGTTCATAACTTACAAGAAAATTATCTGGCTTTATATCAAGATGTAAATATCCATTTTTATGAAGGTTGCCAACAACTTTTGTAAGAACGAGTATTGTATCCAATATTTTTTCAAGGCTTGTTTCTTTTATATTACTGTATACATTTGCATGGTTAATTTCCATAACCGAATACACTGTGCCATTGCCTTCGCAAAGCATAGCGTTAGTTATGTTGTTGCCTATGGTTTCTTCATATTTGAGCTGGTTGGTTATCTGGTATGAAGATTTGAATCTTTCAAAGTATTTCTTCTTTTCAGCTTCATCTACCCATATCAATTCAAGTTCATTTCTTGAAATATCAGCATCGTATGGATAGCATTCCTTGATGCGATAATGTTCGGTCATGCCATTTGAGTTTATACGGCTGGCTTCATATGCAATGCAGGTTGCACCGTCACCAATAAGCTTTTTGATTGTAAATTGTTTTTCAGTGCCGTCACAGATAAGGGTTATCTGCTGGCCGATTTCTAATTTTTTTCTCATTAGTTTCCTCACTTGTTTTTATTGTGATTTTATTCTAATGTGTATGGATGTGTTATATGTAACTTTGATTGACATCTACTCTTCAGAACCAAATACAACGTCCATTATACCTTGAAATGTGTATAGCGGATCTTCTGTATAGGTGCAGTAAGCGAACATCCAGTCATATGGGTTACCTAAATATAAAAGCGGCATGTTAGCTTCGAGAAGAACCATATTTAATTCATCCTTATAGCCATCGAAAGCATCTGCAAGCTTGTTGTCTTTGTCTATATACTCATAATTGTTAGCAGCAAGATTACTCCAGAACCAATAGGAAAATACAAGGATAAGAGTCTTTCTCAATTCCTCATAAGACTGCTCCTTATCTGTTAGGTTATGCACCTGAGGGAAATTGATTCTTATTTCATCGGGAAGGGAACGATCTTTAAATTTAAGAGTTGTAGTTCCTTTTTTACCTTTTACTTCTTGTCCTGTTATTGCTTCAAATAAGGATTTTGCAGATTTATCATGCATACCATCTTTTGATTCAACAAAAGGATATGATTTTTCTTTATAAGTTTCTAGTAATTCTAAAGCCCGTTTATTATTTAAAGAAAGATTGTGCCTGTGATTTTCAATGTATTTCAGTAATTCGCCGTCTTCAGATATAGTATCTACATCAGATTTAATCATTATAGTATACACTGTGGCATCTGTTGGGTTGGAATCATCGATATTAACCATTTCTATAAGGCGTTTTGCATGAGAATATGGCATACCTCTGTTTATACAGTAATAGTAAATCAGTTCCTTATAGTCTCTGTGATTGAATGCCCTGTCTAAATAAGCTTTGCTGAATAATTCTTCAGTTTCTTCTACTGATAAACCTAAAGCAAATGCGAGTACAAACATAGATTTTCTGGATGATTCACTTTTTTTAGGACGCATTCCGGCTGAAAACCAGTTTTTGAATGTATTTCTGGAAGCAATTTCACTTATATCAATATTTGCAGCTTTACATGTTTCTTCTATGTACTTTTTAGGTTCATCAATCACTTTACCGGCTTTTTTGTTTATAACTGCAGCCAAACTTTCACCGAAAGAACGAAAGGTTGTATTTATGAACGAAGATATGGTTTCATAATCAGTTTCATACATATCTGGGTATATTGGCAGGCCCCAGATTTTATCTTCTTGTTGTGATGTGTAGCTTTTCATATGTCCTCCAGAAAGGATAAATATATTAAAATTATAGCAGATATTGTTTTATAAATAAATACAGGCAGATAAAAGATATCTGCCTGCTATTTCTCACCAGTTGAAAAATACTGTCCATAGGGCGAAACCAAACAACATAGTTGGTATACCGGCACTATAGTTTCCATCCATTATCATACTTATGCCTTTAAAAGGAAGGATAAAAACCCCTAAAATAATCAAAGCCAAGAAGTCAAGCATAAATGCGTGCCTCCATTTCTTCATTATAGAAACTAAAGTATTTTTTAGGCCTGCGGATTTTTTCTTTGCCGTTGTACATTTTCTTTCTTTCCCACCAATCTGGAAGGGCATATACTGTGATGCATTCTCCCTGGTAACTGAAAAGATAACAGAAGTTATCAAATGCTACTGCTATGGCGTTATGACTTTGATTTTCAAGGTATTTACGTTCTCTGGAAGATGTGTAATTTTCTGCGCATTTGCCACGCTGCAATGCTATATCTATTTTCCTCATCGCTTCTCGTTCATTGAGGTTGATTCTTTCCATTGCTCTGTCGATGCTATGCTGTGTTGCGAAATATGTAGTAGTTGTCATAGTTTTGTACTCCTTTTTGATGTTTGGCTTTATTATATAAGAGTACAAAATTAAATCTGTAACTTTCATTGACACTGTAATTGTTAATTAGCGTATATATTGATTTAACCAATGTTAACAATTTAGTATATATATTATCCAGCTTATTTGAAAACCCACAAGAAGATTAAAAATGTACTACAATTATACACTTTTAAATTGATTTATATACGTATATAAAATGTACATTTGTATCACATTTCTCGAGAACTCCCCTCTAGACGAAGGGGCAAGTATATAAAACATCATCTCGAAATCCCCTTATTTTACTAATAAAGTAAAAAAATCCGAAGCTCAAACCCACGTACGATTTTATTGCGTACGATTTAAGTACACTATTGATTTCTAAAAAAGGCAAAGTCCAAAATTCCTTTATTTTACTGAGAATTTTGGACTTCTGCTTTACGGATTTGGAATTCAAGCCGTTTTTATATGATGATATGTAGCTTTAATAGAAATTTTAAATAATAAAATCGAAATAAATTATCGGTACGTTTCCGGTACGCGCCTTTCTAAAGCTCCAATTTTCCTTTATTTTACTGGGAAAATTTTAGGTGGATGACCTTCAAGTCCACCTTCATTTGCCAAAGTACGCAATTTTCTTTTATTTTACTGGGGAAATTTTAGCTGTATGACCTTCAAGCCAATTTATCCACTTTGACACTTGGGATATTACAGAAATTGTTTTGCACCTGTGTTCCCTATTTGAGGATTGAAATGAATTTGGTATAATATTAGTGAAGAATGAAATAAAAAGGAGCACTACTTATGTGGGAAAATATTGATGTTGACAGACATTATACCGGGGTGTTTCAAGTTTTAAATGAACACATAACTGGAGAATTGATTTACAACAAACAAAAAGGTGTAATCCTTTTAAATCTTGTAAAAGAAGTTTCTTCAGAGTCATTTTTTGGAAAAAGTTATGGTACATTACCATATATAATTGGTAAATTGAATTCAGGTGCAGTAGTAACTCTTTTTAATAATAAATGCAGTAAAAATCATACCTATGCCTTTAGTAATCAACGACTTATTTTTATTTCAGACTATATGGTATGGTCGAACTCTGAAAGAATTGATTCATCATATAATAAAATGGTATGTACTCTAAAAAATGCATATCCGTGGAGTGGTTTTTCTACATTTGAAGAAACGGAAGACGGCATTAAAGCCAAGAATAGTATAGACAAAAAAACATATAATTGGTTTGGAGCAAAAATAACATTTTCTAGCTATGTAAATAATCCGCTATTTGTTTTGCCTACAGAAGAGGAAACCAAGATTGTACAGCGTCTTGTACTTGAAATAGAAACTATTGAAAAAAGTAGCGTAAAAGAATTGGTTTCTATAAGAGATAAGATTATGTCTCTTATTTCTTTTGCTATAAAAAATAATGTAAATATTGAAGAACAATATTTGTACGATTACGATGATGTATATTTAATAGCAAATAAATATGAAGATTATCATAAACATTATTTATATACTTCAGGAGCTAATCTTGATGTATTAAAAATTCAAAGATGGCATTACAATTTTAGTCTTAAAGATTTACCTGAAGAAGCAGATATAAATGATAAATTGGAAAAATTAACACCTGTTTTTAATCTTTACTTATCGCTATTCAAATATAAGGATATGCCACATGAAATGGTTTTTTTGAATATTGTACAGGCTTTAGAAACTTTTCATTCGAGGTTTTTCTATGGTAATAAAAAGGATAAATATGTTGACTCAGTTAAGAGTCGTTTTGGAGATTCAGAGCGATATAATAAATTGCTTTTAAATGAAACCCAGATGGATAAAAATTGTAATTTTATTATTCTAGTATCGCGATTAAACGATTTGTTAATAGGGAAAAACGACGGCTTGTTTTGTGAATATTATATTGAAAATGAAGAATATGCACAAACAATTGCCGATACAAGACATTACTATACACATTACGGAAAATCTAAGGAGGCAAAAGCTTTAAAAGGAGAGGAACTCTTGGAGGCTATTTATATTTTGCGTGTTCTTTTGGAATATCATATTTGTCTTTCGTTAGGAATTGATAGACGAGATGCTATTGCAGAAGAATTAAATACACATAATGGTTGGAAACTTTTGAGTGAAACCCAAGGAAAATCTATTATAGATAAAGGCGTATTATGAAAATATATTTTGATGAATCTGGACAAAGTGGATGTGTGTTGCAAAAAGATGATTTACTGAATTTCCAAACACAACCGACTTTTGCTTTGGCAGCTGTAGTTGTTAATAATGAAAAAGACGAGAAAATATTGATAGAAAAGTATCAAGCATTTAAAAGAAAATATAAAATATCAGGAGAAATAAAAGGTAGTGATCTTTTAGTGCGAAAAAGGAATGCAGAACTGAACTACATGCTAAAGCATATTTTTGATAATAAGCATTTTTATATCATCTTATATGATAAAAAATTTTATATATCCACAATGCTTTTGCTATCTTTGTATGGTATTGAATATCAAGAGACTATACCAGAGCATTTCTATGTCCAAGCTTCATTTTTATCTAAGCAAAAAGATGATTTTTTTGTCCAATATTTAAAGTATATACAAAATTTGGGTCAAACAGAATTTATAGACTATCTAAATTTTTTGATCAATTACGAATATTCTGAAGAATTGCCAGAAAATGCTGCTAAAATTATGGCCAATAAAATACTTGATGAAAATATAACGGATAAATGTTATCAAGATTTTATGACATTTGGATGGTATGATAACCCACAGATTACAAATTTGATTAATATGAATGCGTTGGCAGAATTAATCACTTTTATAAAAGTGGATAATAATCAATCTAATTCGGATATTGAGTATATTCACGACAATATCAAAGAATTTTCTGATACAATGCGAAAAGAACTAAAAAATTATTCGATTGACATAAAGTTTGAAGACAGTAAAGATAATGATTTGCTGCAAATTGCGGACAATATAGTGAGTGTTGTTCGTCATGCATATGACAAAATGATTTTTCATTACATAAAAGAAGAACCTTGGCTTGAGTGTAGTGAATGGGATATGAAGTTAATATCAAAGGTTCTTGATAATATTTCAATAAATAAGATAAAGTTTACAGTTCCATTAAATGATTGGGCAGCAACTATAACTACAGGAATCATGTTTTCAATTACATTTCCGAAACACTTGAGAAATAATATGAGTTTTAATTACTTCTATGCACAAAATTTGGAAATTGCTATTAAATCTATATCTATGAACAGTAGACTTAAAACTATAATTATGGAGAGACTAAAATATTGATTGTCTCAAAACAGTAAAACTGACTCATTAGGGTTGGTTTTACTGTTTTTATGGAAACGGTACGATTTCCGATACGATTGATATGACAAAGTTCGGAAAACCCAGTAAAATAGCGTTTTTTTGGCATTAAGAATATGAATCATAATTCCCTTCATTTGCCAATGTGCATAAAAGGATAGAAGATTATTTGTAGACCATATAGTTGTGTAAATGTGCTATAATGTTTAAAACAAATTTTATTTAATAAATGCTATCGTATTTTAGGTTTGTTGTATGTGCATAAACATTATGATAATGACAAAATATTGATTCTTAGGAGGATATATGGAATATTTCACCTATGATAAAAAATCACCAAATACCGAATATTATGATCTTCTTAGCTTACTGATAGATAGATGGGAATATGAGATTGTAGAATTTAAAGAAGCTTCGGGCCAATATTCAACAGATAAAATTGGCCAGTATTTTTCTGCAATTAGTAATGAAGCTAATCTCAAGAATCAACAATATGGGTGGTTAATTCTAGGAGTAAGTGAAAAAGATAAAAAACATATATGTGGGACATCGTTTAAAAACGGTAATATTTCTCTGTTAGAAAACTTTAAGTATGAAATTGCTAAGTCTACAACAGGAAATATAACTTTTACAGATATTATTGAAATTTACCCTATTGTAAATGGTAAGCCGAAACGTGTTTTAATGTTTAAAATACCAGCGGCCGCAATAGGGATCCCTACGGGTTGGAAAAATGTTTTTTATGCTAGAGCTGGAGAAAGTTTAATAAATTTACAGCAATTCAAAATAGACCAGATAAGAAGACAGGAACGCTCTGATTGGTCAAAGCAAATTGTACCTAATGCGACAATCGAACATTTAGATAGAGATGCGATTGCTTTAGCTCGTGAAAAATATAAAGAAAAAATGAATAGAGCTCACATAGCAGAAGAAATTGATTCCTTAAGTGATGAACAATTTCTAGGTAAATTAAAGTTAGTTATTGATGGGCAATTAACGAATGCAGCAATTGTTTTATTAGGTAGTTCGGAACACGATTATAAGCTACAATATCCACCTTCTGTGATGTGGCGATTAATAGATAAAGATGGATCAATAAAAGATTATTCAATTTTTACCATCCCATTTATTACTGTAGTTGATAAAATATTCGCTAAAATTAGAAATCTGACATACAGATATATGCCAGATCAAATGTCTCTCTTCCCTAAAGAAACTCAGCAGTATGATGCATGGCTACTTAGAGAGTTGATTAATAACTGTATAGCTCATTCAAATTACCAGTTAGGTGGAAGAATATATGTAAATGAATTTGAAGAAAGTATAACAATTACAAACCCTGGTAATTTTTTACCAGAAAGTATTGAAACTGTATTGCAACCAACATATAATCCTCCGTTCTATAGAAACTGGTTACTTGCGGATGCGATGGTTAATTTTCATATGATTGATACGGCTACAAGTGGTATAAAGAAAATATATCGAATTCAAAAAGAGAAATATTTTCCTATGCCGGACTACGACTTGTCCAAGCATGATCAAGTGGAAGTGACTGTATATGGTAAAATTATTGATGAAAAATACACCTATATGTTGTTTAGACATCCAGAGCTAACATTAGAAACCGTATACTTGTTGGATAAGGTTCAAAAAAAACAATCCCTTAGTAAAGAGGCTGTGGAACACTTGAGGAAATACAAATTGGTTGAAGGACGTATAAATAATTTGTATTTGTCTGCAGAAATAGCTCAAAGTATTGATGAAGAGGCGAAATATATTAAAAATAAGGGTTTTAATGATCAATATTATAAAGATATGATAGTCGATTACATCAATAAGTTTGGAAAAGCAAATAGAAAACAGCTTGATGACCTGTTATGGGATAAACTTCCTAATGTTTTGGATGATAAACAAAAGAAACGAAAAGTACTGACATTATTGACATCTTTAAGAAAAAGTAATGTGATTGTTACAGATTCAGATAATCGACAAACAAGTAATTGGATAATAAAAAAATAGCATTTAGCCTCAAATAAGATAATTTGAGGCTAATTACTTTATATAAAGGTTTGACTTATAAATATAGGAACAGTGGTCAATATAGGAAAAATATATTCTGTTGCTGGATTGAGATTGGATTGAGATTGGGTTGAGGTTGGATTGAGATTGGATTGAGATTGGGTTGAGATATTAGAACGTAAGCTATGTGTCGATTATAAACTTTACAGATATTAATTGTATTTGATCGAGTGGCACTCGATCTCCACTCGATCACTGCTTGGACTTTAGCATATCCCTCGGTACGCCTCTGGTACGATACATTTTTAAATGCCAATTTTCCTTTATTTTACTGGGAAAATTTTTAACAGATGACATTCAATTCCCTTCATCCGCACCATATTTATGCTTGGATTTAAGAGGAAGCTGTGTATGCGGAATGATTATCAGGTTTTCGCTCTTTTTCTGTATTCCGATGGAGAAATACCCTTTTGTTTGTGGAAAATACGGCTGAAATACAAAGGATTATCATACCCGATAATAGCAGCAATCTCGGTTACATTGTAGTCAGTAGTTTCCAACAGGCTGACAGCGTTGTTTATGCGGATATTTAAAATATACTGCATTGGGGACTTTTTGGTAATATGTTTGAAATTTCTCAGAAACCAGCTTACACTCATGCCCCTTGACTGTGCGTATTCCGAGATATTGATATCTTCGTTGTAATGCTCGGTAAAAAACTTTCTGGCATACTCTATCTCGTCCAGAAGATAACTGCTTACCTGTGTGTTTTCTTTTTCTTCGTTGCGCTGGATAAGGATAAATATCTGTCTTAAATACATTTCCAGCAGTTCCTGAAAACCGGTTCGGCGATTCTGCAGCTCATCAATCATTTCCTTGAAAATATAGGAATAGGTTGCATAAGTGCCGCAGTTGAAAATATTTTTATTCATAGGAATATTATATGATTTAAGAATATTTTTTACATTGCTGCCGGTAAAATGAACCCAGAATACCTCCGGCTTATCCTTGCCGAAATATTCATAATGCTGTTCCTGATAAGGGTGGAACAAAACCATCTGCCCGGCAGTTACCTCATGCGGTTTTTTATTTATATAAAAAGTTGTTTTTCCGGCAACAACATATAACAGCTGATAATCATTACTGCCTTTAGGTCTCCAGGTAGGCAGCTTTTCTTTGCGGAAAAGTCGGTATGTGCCGCAGCAGGTTACTATAAGCGGTTTGGATTTATCTTTGTATGGAATTTTTGAATTTTTCAGATAAGCGGAATTTGAATACATTTAACAAATTCTCCTTGCTGTATTTGTGCATCTTTGACAAATGAGTGTAATTTTGTGCATATAATGGTCTGAAAATGGCCATAAATGGTGGTTTTTGTTGATACCATTGTATCATTTTGTGCATGTTTTGTCTAATATAGTTTATTCTTTTTCGGAAAATCTTGGGTTACAATCTAATCGAAGATAGGGCGTAACGTAAAAAAGAAAAAGATAAAGGAGAATAAAATGATTATCCCTGCATATTACGAAGATTTGCATACACACCATATGGGCACAACTCCTAACCGTTCATACTTTATCCCGGCATCTGCAAGAATGGATGATTTGGTTGAAAACCGTGAACATTCTGACAGATTTCAGCTTCTGAACGGATACTGGAAATTCAGATACTGCGAAAGCATTCATGACTTTGAAGAATATTTCTATGAAGAAGGTTACAATGCTGAAAACTGGGATTACATCCCAGTGCCAAGTGTGTGGCAGAACCATGGCTATGACCATCATCAGTATACCAATATCAAATATCCGTTTCCTGCAGACCCTCCGTATGTACCTTATGACAATCCTTGCGGCGCATACATTTGCAGCTTTGACTATACTCACAAAGCAAATGCACCAAAAGCATTTTTAAACTTTGAAGGTGTTGACTCCTGCTTCTATGTATGGCTTAATGGTCAGTTTTTAGGATACAGCGAAGTATCACACTCTACAAGTGAATTTGATATTACATCTGTTGTAAGAGAAGGCAGCAACACTCTTGCTGTACTGGTTCTTAAATGGTGTGACGGCAGCTATCTTGAAGACCAGGATAAATTCCGTACATCGGGTATCTTCCGTGATGTATATATCCTCAGCCGCCCTGAAAATTTTATCCGCGATTATTTTACAACTGTTGCTTTGGGTGATGATAACGGAACAGTGAGAATGCGTTTTGCATTTGAAAAAGAAGAGATTCCTGTAAAAATAACCCTGTTTGATGCAAAAAACAAGATGGTTGCAACAGCACAGCCACAGGCATTTGACGGTGCGTCATATACTCACCAGGCTGTATTTGATGTGTACAGACCAATTCTCTGGAATCCTGAACAGCCATATCTTTACACAATGGTTATCGAAACATCTGATGAAGTTATTACAGACCGCATCGGATTCAGAGAAATATATATAGAAGACAATCAGGTTTACCTCAACGGCAATCCAATTAAATTCAGAGGTGTTAACCGTCACGACTCCGACCCTGTTACAGGCCCGGTTATCAGTGTTGAGCATATGAAACGTGACCTGCAGATGATAAAGGCATACAACTTTAATGCTATCAGAACAAGTCACTATCCAAATGCACCTATGTTCTATCAGCTTTGTGACCAGTACGGATTTTTGATTATAGACGAAGCAGACCACGAAAGCCATGGTGCGGCAGAACTTTACTGCAGTGAAAACGACCGCTGGGAAGACCATGTTGAACATTGGAACGAACCATTTGCAGACAACCCTGAATTCCTTGAAGCTACTATGGACCGCACACAGAAATGTGTACAGAGAGACAAAAACCGTCCTTGTGTTATTGCATGGTCCATGGGCAACGAAAGTGCTTATGGCTGCTGCTTTGAAGCAGCACTTGCATGGACAAAACACTTTGACCCTGCAAGACTGACACATTACGAAAGCGCACAGTACCGCAGCCGCAAACGTAAATACGATTTTTCCAACATTGACCTTTACAGCAATATGTATCCTTCTCTGGAAACATTGCAGGAATATGTTGATTCCAATCCGGATAAACCGTATCTTATGTGTGAATATTCTCATGCAATGGGCAACGGCCCTGGCGATCTTGAAGACTACTGGCATTTTATCAATGCAAACGATGTGATGAGCGGTGGTTTTGTATGGGAATGGTGTGACCATGCTGTATATGCAGGCAAAGCTGAAAATGGAAAGGATAAATATCTCTATGGCGGTGACCACGGGGAATATCCGCACGACGGCAACTTCTGTGTAGATGGCCTTGTTTATCCTGACCGCAGACCTCACACAGGACTTATGGAATACAAAAATGTTCACAGACCTGCAAGAGTTACATGTTTTGACCAGAAGACAGGAACAGTAACTTTGCACAACTATATGGATTTTGTAAATCTCAATGATTATCTTACAATCTCCTATGAAATTAACTGTGACGGTTATGTAATATACAACAGAGAAATAGAAAAAATACCTGCCGTACTTCCTCATTCAGAAGGTACAGCACATCTGGAAATTGATGTACCGGAAAAAGGCAGATGCTATCTTAAAATAAATTATTATCTTAAAAAAGATACCGAACTGCTTAAAGCGGGTCATCTGCTTGGCTTCGACGAACTTTTGCTGGAAAACGCAGATGGCCGCAACCAGAAAGCTTTGCAGATTTGGAAATCAAAAATTGCTACAGAAGCCTCCCTCAATGTTGACGAAGGTGCTCGTTATATTTCAGTAAACACTTCGAATTTCAACTATACCTATGATAAATTCACAGGTATGTTTTGTCAGCTGGAATTTGAAGGAAAGAACCTCCTGAAAGAAGCAATGAACCTTAACATATGGAGAGCACCTACCGACAACGACAGAAAGCTTAAGCTTCACTGGATGGCAGCAAGATATGATAAGGCTGTTACAAGAGCTTATCGTACACATTATGTAATGGCAGACAGTGAAATCCGCATCCATTCAGATGTTTCCATCTCCGCACCATCTGTGCAGAGATTTATGGATATTGAAATTGACTGGACAGTATCGGTAAATGGTGCAGTAACTGCAAATATCCTTGCAAAACGCAATATGGAATTTCCACAGCTGCCAAGATTCGGACTCCGCCTTTTCTTACCGGAAGAACTTAAACAGGTAAGCTACTACGGCCTTGGACCTATGGAAAACTATCAGGACAAACGAATTGCCGCACACCACAGCGTTTTTGAAAATACAGTTGACAGCCTGCATGAAGATTATATCCGTCCACAGGAAAACGGTGCTCACGGCGACTGTGATTATGTAACTCTTGAAAGCGAAAACCTTAGAATTACAGCTGTAGCACCTGAAAATTTCAGCTTTAATGCTTCACGTTATACACAGGAAGAACTTACCGCAAAAGCACACAATTTTGAACTTTGCGAAAGCGGCAGTACAGTATTGTGCCTTGACTACCGTCAGAACGGCATCGGCTCCAACAGCTGTGGTCCGGTACTTATGGAAAAATACGCACTTAACGACGAAACAATAGATTTCGCAATCCGCATAATCCCTGAATCAAAATAGTACAGGAGAATAATTATGACCGAAAAGAAATATTTGAAATGGTACAACAAGGTGGGCTACGGCTCTGGTGATATTGCCGGTAACGTTGTATATGCATTCCTTTCCACGTTTATGATGTTCTATCTTACCGAAACAATCGGTATGAACATCGGTATGGTTGGTACTCTTATGGCTGCAAGTAAGCTGTTTGACGGTGTTACCGACATATTCTTTGGCTCAATGATTGACAAAACCCACACAAAAATGGGTAAAGCCCGTCCTTGGATGATTTACGGTTATATTGGCTGTGCAGTTACACTTGCTGCAATATTTATGGTTCCGGAATCCTGGGGCGAAACCGCACAGTATGCATACTTCTTTGTTGCATATACTTTGCTCAACGCTGTATTCTACACAGCAAACAACATTGCATATGCATCTCTTACAGCACTGATAACAAAAAACAGCTCCGAACGTGTTCAGCTTGGCTCCATCCGCTTCATCTTTGCATTCGGCACATCACTTCTTATCCAGTATATCACTATTGACGCTGTAAACTTTTTTGGCGGCGGCGCACAGGGCTGGAAGACAGTTGCTATTATATATGCAATAATCGGTCTTGTTACAAATACAATCTCCGGCTTGTCCGTAAAAGAACTTTCTGCGGAAGAACTTGATGAAACAGATGACAAAGACCTGCAGGAGCAGGAAGAAAAATACACAATGGTTCAGGCAGCGAAAATGCTGTTTACCAACAAGTATTACCTTATGATTTGCGGCACTTATGTGGGCACACAGCTTTATGCTTCCATGCTTAATATGGGTGTGTACTTTATGAAAAATGTCCTTGGTGATGAAGGTCTTCTGGGTGACTTCTCCCTGGCTATCAATATCCCTCTTATTATCGGTTTGCTTATAACACCTTATCTGGTTAAAAAGTTTAACGGCATGTATAAAATCAACCTTATGGGTTATGTGGTTGCAATTATTGGCCGAGCACTGGTAATTGTGGCAGGATATATGCACAGCATTCCTCTTATGCTTGTATTCACAGCAGTTGCTGCATTTGGTACAAGCCCATTGCAGGGCGACCTTAACGCTCTTATCGCATCCTGCTCCGAATACACATTCCTTACAAAAGGCAAACGAATTGACGGCACAATGTATTCCTGTTCGTCTTTTGGTATCAAGGTGGGCGGCAGCATAGGCACAGCAATGTGCGGCTGGCTGCTTGACAGCGCAGGATTTATCGAACAGGCAGCAGTGCAGACAGCTTCTGCGATGAATATGCTGCATATTGTATATCTCTGGCTGCCACTTGTAATGACAGTTATCGTTACACTTATTCTTTCCCGTCTTGACGTAGAAAAAGCAAACGAAAAACTGTCTTCAACAAACAATCCTTCTAAATAATAATATATCCATCTCTGTTTTGCTTGCTGTATCCCACTCCTTACAGCAAGCAGAACACCCTGTTAAATAGTAAGCATTAAAGCAGACGGTGGCTTGTGCACACGAAATTGCAGGCAATCACACAGACCACCAGCATGGCTGTCATATTCTTAATATTCGTCCCTACGGAGGCGTAAGGGTACAATAAGGAGTTATTCTTATGAATATAAATTCTTATATTTCTGCTTTGGTTAACTATGGTATCAGCAAAGAGCTTTTTGCAGAATGCGATAAAACGTTTATCGTAAATCGTCTGCTTGCGGTTTTACAGCTGGACAGCTACACCGAAGAAGAATGCCGTCCAATATCTTTGGAAGAAATTCTTACGGCACTTTTAAATAATGCTGTACAGCGCGGTATATGTGCTGATGATACTGTAAGCCGTGACCTGTTTGACACAAAAATAATGGGTGTACTTACACCTATGCCAAGAGAGGTTCAGAGCAGGTTTAAGCTTCTGTATGAAAAAAGTCCTGAGGAAGCAACAAACTGGTTTTATAAATTTTCACAGGACAGTGATTATATACGAAGATACCGCATACAGAAGGATATGCGCTGGAAAACTTCGACAGAATACGGGAATCTGGACATAACAATAAATCTCAGTAAACCGGAAAAAGACCCAAAAGCAATTGCAGCTGCTAAAAATGCATCTCAGACAGACTATCCAAAATGTCAGCTTTGTCGTGAAAACGAAGGCTATGAAGGGAGAATGAACCATCCTGCAAGACAAAACCACCGCGTTGTTCCGGTCAGCATAGGCAATGAAAAATGGTTTATGCAGTACAGTCCCTATGTGTACTATCCTGAGCATTGCATCGTGTTTAACGAAGTTCACAAAGCGATGGTTATAGATAAATCTGTTTTTGAAAAGCTGCTTGATTATGTTACTCTTTTTCCGCATTACTTTATAGGAAGCAATGCAGACCTGCCTATCGTAGGCGGCAGCATTTTAAGCCACGAACATTTTCAGGGCGGCAGATATGTTTTCCCTATGGAACGTGCTGCTGTTGAGCACAAAATTTCTTTTGAAGGATTTGAGGATGTTAAAGCGGGTATTGTTAAATGGCCTATGAGCGTTATCAGACTCAATGGCGCGGACAAAGAACGCCTTGTAAAACTTGCCGATAAAATTCTTGCCTGCTGGAGAGAATATACCGATATTGATGCTTTTGTGTTTGCCGAAACTGATGGTGTTATGCACAATACAATAACACCTATTGCCCGCCGCAGGGGAGAAAACTACGAGCTTGACCTGGTGCTGAGAAATAATATCACTACCGACGAACATCCACTTGGCGTTTTTCATCCTCATGACGAGCTTCATCATATCAAAAAAGAAAACATTGGCCTAATAGAAGTTATGGGGCTTGCTGTGCTCCCTTCACGCCTTAAGGCTGAACTGGCAGAGCTGGAAAAATCAATTGTCGAAGGAAAGCCTCTTTCTGAAACAGCACAGAAACACAACGAATGGCTGGAAGAGCTTAAAGAAAAATATACATTTACAAATGAAAATACATTATCAATCCTGAAGGTAGAGGTAGGTAAGGTGTTCAGTAAAGTTTTGGAACATGCAGGCGTTTATAAACGCACACCTGAAGGTATTGCAGCATTTAAAAAATTTGTAAAATATGTAAACAGTAAGTAGCAGGTATGAACGTTTTGGTAACAGGCAGTACAGGCTATATAGGAAGCCATACCGTTGTTGGATAATTAAAGGCGTGACATAAAAAGACGGTACATGTCTCAGAGATTATCTGCATGTTGTTGACTTGGCAACAGGTCATCTGAAAGCATTGGAGTTTGCAGACCACACAATTGAAGATATGTGCCGCAGTGCGTGGAACTTTGCCGGTTGTAAAAAGTAAAAAAAATAAATTGCAATCCTCCTTTCATGGGTTTTTAAAATAGACAAATAAATCAGGCTGTCCGGTCAACAAATCGGGCAGTCTGATTTATTTGTTGGTGGTTTGTAAATTTTATATTTACATTAATATATACTATTATTAGCGTATTTGCTCGAGTGGCACTCGATCTCCACTCGATCTTCGCCCGAACTTTAGCATATTTCTCGGTACGCCGCTGGTGCGCTCGTTTTTAAATGCCAATTTTACTTTATTTTACTGGAAAAAATTTTAACGGATGACATTCAAGCCCCTTCATCCACACCAATAAAAATATGTGCCGTGTATATCACGGCACATAAACTTATATTATCAATTTGAATTTTTGATTAATTTGCGTTCTTATAATAGATGTCATAGTAAGTTGTCGAGTCTTTTATAAAGTTATTTTCGTCCAATTTTGTGCGTATATATTCAAAAGTTTCTGTCATATTACTTTTCCGCAATACATACACACAGTCGTCATTAATTTCTTCACAAAGGTTTTCATTTTCATCTAAATAAACTGGTATTTTCAACTGATAATTGCCGATTTTTTGAACATCTTTATTTTTGACATAGGTGTGTGGGTCCACCTGTAGCGCCAAAGCTAATGCTTCATATTTTATATCCATCATATTATCACATATATAAACGTGTTTATCTGGGCATATTTTCTCCACCTTATCCACAGCAAATTCTATGTTATCACTGAACAGCGGCATAGGATTTGCATCCACAAAATATGAAAAAGAAAAAGCACAGAAATATATCATATATATTCCGATAACAGCAAGCCCCAATATGTCTGATTTTTTAAAAATCTCCAACATTCCTACAGCAGTAAGTATTGCCAGCAACGGATATATGACGTTGAGCTTATTTACACACGGACCTGACACAACAATCAATAATACAATACTTGAAATTATATATGAAAATATAATTATACTCTTGTCAAACGTTTTATTCTTAATAGATTTTATAAAGTTTATTAAAGATTTAATAACACCAACAAACACAAGAGGGATGGATATTAAATAAACTGTGTTGAAAATTTTGTCAGAATTGTATAACCAGCCATCAAAAACAAGCAGATTATATATTGAATGAACTAAGTCAGCAACTGTACCTATGCGAATTTCTCCTCCCCTATAAAACGGTAATATCGGTATTGTAATAAAATTAAGCTCAATATATGGGATAATATGACTATTTATCGCCAACATAAACATTAATGGCATAGCCATAACACCTAAAGGAATACCCATCGTTATTATCTGGCTCCAATTGATTTTCTTGAAATAGAGTAAATATAATATAGTTACTCCCAAAAAAATCGGAACAAATACATAGGAAATGGCGTAGGTGTATAAACTGATTCCCCATAAAAAACCTGATAGTGCAAACAAGAATATTTTCTTTTTTTCTATCGCAATGACAAGTACATATATCGCCAATATAACAACACTGTACATAAGATAACAGTCCAAAGCGAAACGTGACATTTTTATCAACGATGGAAATATTGCTGTAAAAAATGCCGCCAATACCGCTGTTGTATTATCTGCTATTTTCTTTGTGAGAAGAAATACCACTAATATTGCAAGTACGCCCATAACAGCAGTCGGCAGTCGAATTGCCCAGACCGATCCATTCCCCAAAAATGAATAACAAAAGCTTACCAGATAGGCCATAAGCGCACTTTGTCCGCCACCATAGTTTATAAGGTAAACAGGATTTTTATTAAGCCATCTGTCCATTCCATATTCCTTTATACAAAGCGCATCATATGCCATTGCCGCTTCGTCAACATGGAAACCGATAGGGAGTTCAGCCAATTTATAAAATCTTACAAGCGCACCAACAATTAATATCGCAGTAATTATTATTAAATTGTATTTTTCAAATAAAACATTTATTTTCTTTTTTGATTGTTGTTCTTTTGGAGGAATCATACTAAAAAAGCATATTCCTGCTACGAAAAGAAAAGAACATATTCTAAATAATTCAAAACGGCCCATTAATATTATCCTTTATATGCTACTGAAAAACTTCTGAACGTTCTTATATTGTATCCCATATCTATAAAATACTGCACATTATCTATATAGTTAAAAAGGACAAATGCCACGTTGTATTCTGTGGAATGATCATAAATATTTTCAAAAAAAACAATATTGTCGTACTGCTTCATATATTTCCAATTTTCTATATTTGGATTAACCACAGTTTTTTCTTTATATTCAGATGGAGAATGCTGATTGTTTAATGCACAGTATATAAACGCGTCATTGGTGCCATTATATTCTGAGAAGTATACTTTATCAACATTTAAACTCTGAGCATATTCTATGGCGTCTTTTTGACCTGCACCTATTTTTACCCCCGTGGTTTCCGGCATCACAATAAAATATGACACCAGAAACATAGCAAATGCTATGGTATATAACGCCATAAAAAGCCATTTTGTAATCTTGATATGTGTTACTGTCTCCGTTATTCCTATAGCGATGAAATATGGCAATGTTACCGCCAGATTTACAACAACCCACATTCCGCTTTTCCCTATCCGTCCCATCTGAATCGCAGATGCAACAAGCCACAAAACAAGTATATACTTATCTTTTAATTTTTTTATGGCGCCGATAATTCCCATTATAATAAGTGGAATAGAAAAAACATACATAACGGAAAACTGCGGATATAAAACAACTCTCTGTCCAATATCATACAGATTTCCGATATTTTCAAAAAGATTCAAGATAATATTCCCGCTTATGTCGTCTGAACGGAAATATTCCATATATGGAATAGTCAGAAAATTGCTTTCAAAAGAAGGCAATCCTAAGATATTTATCACAACAAATCCAATCATCGGAAGTGCTATTATAAACAAAATGATATTGGCAGGAATAAAAATTTTATAGTCTATTCTTTTCTTCGCCAAAAACACAATATATACTGCCAAGGTAAATATAAACATCATTATATTTGTAGGAGCATATGTATACAGCGACAAGCCGGCGAATATACAATAAAGATAAAATATATTTGTCATTTTGCCATTATTGTCAAAGGAATACAACAATGCACATACTGCTGCAGTTGTAGCAAAAGCAGACAGATTACAATCCAGCACCCAACGGCTCATCATAATGTGCCATGGACTTATAGCAAGTATTGCTGCAGCAATTAAACCAGTAAGAGGATCTGCCAGCTTTTTACCGATGAAAAAAGCAAGTAGAACTGTTATTATTGCAGGCAAAGCCTGAGAGAGTCTAAACACGAAAATACTGTTACCAAAGATACGAATAAAAAATGACGCCAATGTCGCCATCGCTGGACTCTGGCCTGCAAACTCCCAAGTGTTAAAATACACTGCGTTTACCTGACCTAACCTGTTGGTACCGTAATTGGCAAGGCATAATGCATCATAATACACACTAGCTTCATCCGGAGCCAAATCTACAGGAATGTTTCCGAGCATAAATACCCTTACTGCCGCTCCTATAAACAATACTATCGCCAATACTATATATATACAGTTATTTTTCAACTTCGGAGCTATAAGGCTGTTATTCCTTTTTATCAGTGCAATAACAACTACAATTGCTATCAGCAAAAGTCCCCGTATATTAATAAACTTCATAATGTTTATTAATATATTCCCATAATCGTATGTAAAATAATTGAGCATTGTTTCCTCTTACCTATTAAGTTTCTTTTTTATGAACACAATAAATATTAGCCCCATTGATACTGCTGTAATATATGGCGAAATATGCTGAACAGCTGTACCATAGTAATCAACAACAATTGTGCCTGATTCTTTTGCGCCTATATCAACTTCCAGCCAGCCATTTGCACTTGGGTGAACCTCAAGCTCCCGTCCTGTTTCTCCATCAACAGCACGATAGCCACGGAAATATATTGCAGCAATTTCAAGAGAATTGTCAGTAGTATTTCCACTGTAGGAAATATATCTGTTATAGTAATCCCTTGTCATTTCTGTTTCCACATCGCTTTTTACACCGCGGGCAGTATTGATGTAGTTTTCTCTTTCACGCCATAGCTGTCTGTTATTATTTGCGTGGAGATAATTTTCGTCCCATAAAATCAGTGCGGAAGTATCTGTGATTGTACGCCCTTCATCGACTGCAATCTGCCAGCCCTGATAGGTTGTAAAAGAAAACTGCACGCTGCAGATAATCGCAACAACAAGAGTAATAACTGCTTTTTTCTTGTTATTTAATTTATTTATGTTCACGCTGCACCATATGCCCAGACAAAAAGCAGCAAACAATGTTACATACATATAAAATCTGCTTGGAAACTGGATTATATTGAGATATGGATCCAATGGCCACCAAGGAAACAAGCTTGTACAAGCAAAAAGACAAGCAAACAGACCCAACATTGAAAGTGTAAAAAACTTATGCAAATCAGTTTTTGGCTTTTTAAAAAATAATGTGAGGCATATTATTATTGCCACAAGAATTGTGATACCAAGGCTTGGTGTGAAAACCGATTCCTCTGTGAGGTTCGCACCCACAAACAGATTTCTTATTCTTATAGCAGCTTTGCCCGGGTTCCATATCTTTGCATGATATGAACTGAAGAATTTTTCTGTTAAAAGCTGTTCTACCATTGGAAACAGAAAGAATGCAGTTGTAAACACTACAGTAATACTACTGCGGGCAATATTGAATATTCTTGAAGGTTCTTTTAGCAATTTTCCAATATTCAAAACAAGGAACACTGCAAAAAGCACGGCAGTCAGCATAAGGCTTAAATTGTGGCTTAGCACCAGCCCACCAAAGCCTATAATCAAAGGAAGTCTGTCATTTTCATCACCATAAACTGCGTTGTACATTCCAAGCAAAGCAAATGGCAGAAATATAAATGCCTGACTTTCTCCAAGGGCACCGCGTATAAACATATCCACAGCAAAATAACTGCTGCCTGCATACACCATAGCTGTTATAACTGCGGAAAATTTGTCATTTAACAACTTATTTGCACAGTAATATGCAGAAAATACTGTAGCAACAATTATTAAAACATTATATATTTTATAACTTGTAAGTATATTCACCCCACACAGCGTAAGAAGTGCTGGTATATACAGAAAAAAATCGCTGTAAAACAGGCTGATAGCATAGCCGAAATCTTCGTACATATATGGGAAAATCTTAGGAAACCAATCACCGTTTTCAAAAGCTGTTACCATAGCTTCTATTCTGGCAAGGTGGAACCAGGAGTCGTGGGTTCTCAGAGTGTATGGCAGAAACAATATCCAGCAAAGAGAAACCGCAAAAGCCAGAAGAAAGGCTATGTTCTTTTTGTGGCCTGAAAATTTATTTCCAGCTATAGTCTTATCCATTTTTCTTTCTCCTGTTTAAAATTATATATCCAAAATACATAAATAAGCTTAATGCAGAAACAGCTATACCTGCATTTAATCCCGGTGGGTAATATATCAGTTGTACACTGCATTCTCCCGCCGGAAGCACTATGCCCACCATCCCATTGTTTACTTTTATTACATTTGTTTTTGTGCCATTTACCATTGCGGTGAAGCCTTTGTCATAAGGAACAGCCACATAATAAACGGTTTCTTTTTCCAGGTTGATGTCAAATTCATAATGATTTCTGTCAAACAGAAAGTTACTTGCCCGTGATGACTGTTTATTCTGTGCTGAAAGCTGAAAATCACCGTATTCAAACCCGGAATAATCCTTTGCTGTTTTTATAGTAAAAAGGTTATTATAAAGTGACATCGTATCGTCTTCAAGAACAATAGCATCCACAGAAACAAGGTGTTTTTTCTCTTTCGGAAGCTTCGCATACTCGTCAGCAGAGATTGCATTGTCATAAGCAAAGCCCATGCCTATATAGTTTATATTTTCGTAAAAATCAAAGCCCGTATCATTCCATACTGCCTTATCAGAAAATCCTTTTGTATTTTCTCCAGGAACAGCTCCTTGAGGCAGCATCATATATTTAACCCCCAGCAGACTATAAAAGCCGTAAAAATCTCGGGAAAGAAAGCTGTTCACAGAACGGGCCATTTCATTGGCTTTATAAAACTCAAACACGCTCCCGCTGATATTGCTGGCAAATATATTGGCAGACGGTTTGTCCGAAACAACACCGGTATTTATAAAAATATCCTTTGTCTCAGTGCGATAGTATTCATCGGCATCAGGGTATAAAACTCCCGGTACATCATTGAAGAATTTCCGTGCGCTGTCATAACCTGAATCCCAATATTTGTGTGTGTAATAGGTATCTATTGTAAAGCAGGCAACTGTCTGCACCATTATTGCAATAACCAGTAATACACCCGCAAACTTTTTATTTCTTAAGGCATAAACAAGCATAGTTGTGCCAACACCTACCAAAGCCAGGACGATCATAACAAATGCCTGCAATCTATTTGGCCAAAATTCAACCTGAAAATAATATTTCCACATCAAGCTTGCGCCAAAAAACAGCAATACAACAACAAACCACACGACCATACCTGGCTTAATGCTGTTTTTATTTTCAAAATGTTTCGCAGCCATTACGGTAAAAATCAATAAAGGCATATAGAACCATCGTGTATAGTACTCACTATTAAACATGGAAAAACTGCTATTCAACACAGGATTTATCATAAACACAAGACAAACAAAACTTAATTTTGTTAACCAGTCTTTTTTGTGATTTATCATATATGAAAATGTCGGTATTAGTCCTACCACCGGTAAGTACATTTCGCTGGCTGTAGGATTCATTTCAAGAATAATTCCACGTTTAAAAATACTTTCTGCAGGTATAAGCGATGCTCGAAGAAGATCTGCATACTGATATGGTTTTAGAAACAGTATTTGCATAATAGGCATGCTAAAAATGCTGTCCGATACACGTGGATTTTCCAGAACGAAGAAGATATTCGGCAGCAGTAAAATCATAGCCATACCAACGCCAAGTATGCTTTCTATGGCAAGTCTAATAAAAAGTTTTGTCGTTAACCTATATTCTTTTGTTGCCAACTTGACAGCAAAATAAATAACCAGAAATACTACTACTCCTACAAAAAAGAAATAACTAGTCAGACACATGACCGCCACCATAAAGGCAAACCAGCCTTTTTTGTCATCTTTTACATTTTTATCGAGAGCAAGTAGCAAAAAAGGAAATAATGCTGTTACATCGTGAAAGTGATTATAGTTTATATTTGTCAGCTGATACCCAGAAAATGCATAAAGCATACTGGCAATCAACGCCCATTCTGGTTTTTTGACATACTGTTTTATATAACAATATGCACCTGTACCAGCCACTGCAAATTTCAAAGCCAGCATACAAGGTATAACAACTGAATAATTCGGGTTTGGAATCAAAAAACTGATCCAAAAGAAAGGGCTTCCTATTACATAAAAACTGAGAGCACCTATAAAACTTGTGCCTAGTTCAAAATTATCCAACCACCAGAAGTTGCCGCTTAAAACACTTTTTCTTGCCAGAGCATTAAAAGGAATCTGCTGGTAATTGTAATCAGGCCCCTGATAAAATGTACCATCTCCCATGGCAAACCCTATATATACAAGAAGAATACCAAGTATCAAATTTAAGAAAAAAGCATACGCTATATATTTTTTTTCGTTTTTAATCATTTGTGTTCCTCAAGTAAATTACCTTTCTTCCCTGAATGGTGCGAAAAGTTGGTGCACATATTCATAGGTCGGGTGTAAAACATCATAAAAGTTTGCTGCGGCCAATCCCACAGGGTTGTAACTGCCAATTATCTGAATGTTGTATTTATCTGCAATGCCAGTATACAATGCCCAGGTATCTGTAAAGCACTTCCCGTATTCGGTGCTGTTTACAACAAACTCATAGTATTCAGGCAGTATTGGTGGAATAAAAAATGTTACATTCACGCCATCTTCGACAAGCTTTGCAACAAAGGTATCCAGCTGGTGTGCCAGATTTTCACTATAAACATAATTTTTTATCAGGTCTGGCACACTTGTTTTCACATCATTTAAGCCAGCCCGTTTTTCCACTTCAGTCATATTTCTGTAAGCGTATCCATAAGAATAGCTGCCATCCCAGTGTCGGATATCATCTTCGCCATAAAACTCATCGGTTGCCTTCATTGCTTTTTTCAGATTGAAATCACCTGAAAATACAGGGTTTATAGATTGCTGAAAATAACCTATGCTGAACATTTCGCGCCATTTCTCAAATTCAGACTTTATGTTGTTGGTTTTTACAGCAGTAAAATTATTCTCTTCGCAAAAATCATAGTACCCTTTGGTAATACATCTTTTGCTGATATATGTTTCGGATACTGTCCATGGTTCCAGAACCAGGATAACATTTTCAGGCGCATTATTTTTTTCTTTATACATATAGTAGACAGACACCATATCCCTGAATTCTGCGCCTGTCACACCTGCATTAAAAGAATTTGCTATGCCGGTAGTTTCCGCTGAAATCTGCATACCGCGGGACGCCCCCAGCACAAGACAATCAACAGGATCTTCTCTTAATTCAAAATAAAATTCTATCATTGCCCTGTCATCTATTGTAAGGACATCTTCCGCATTATGGCCGTCTAAAAATGCCTGGGCAATCTGTTTTTCTACTGTTTTGTTTATCAGGCTGGCTGGGTCGGCATAAATATTGACCACAAAAACCAGAATTACCAATGGAAGAAAAACAAAAGCTGATTTTAAAACTTTTTTCATATTTCCTCCCTAAAATGCGTTATAAATATAGCTTGACCGCGCCATGTTTCCGAATAAAATAATCAGTATTAATAATCCATAATAGACTGATATCCTTCCAGCAGGCTTCATATTGCGGATAATCTCTGATATATGTGTTTTGCCCTTTTCTTCTTTCAATTCTACCACTAAAAGCAATGCCATATTGAAAACAAGAAGCAACCCTGACACAGTGCCGATCCCTATGGATTTAAGGGTAGAAATCACATATGGAATGTTCATAATACTTGTCCATCCTTTGAACATACCTGCAAAAACTGAAAGAGCCGCGGTTATATCTGTCAGTCTGAAAAATATCAGAGTCACCGTAAACAACACATACACTATTGCAGACTGAATAATATGCTTTACAGTCCGGTTTTTGTAAAATGGGTTGGATTTTGCCAGTTTTCTTCTTTTCTTTGCAGTTTTCTTGGCAAAAACCAGGAAAAGGCCATTGAGTACACCCCAGATAATATATGACCAACCAGCACCATGCCATATGCCGCTGATAGGATAAATTATAAACAGGCTGAATAATCCCAGCTGTCTGAAGTTGAAAGAAAGCGGAATAAATACATAGTCTTTAAACCATGTAGTAAGAGATATGTGCCATCTTGCCCAGAAATCACTATAATTCTGTGCAAGGAAAGGGCGCATAAAGTTTTCCTTTACTTTTATACCCATAACCTGGGCTGCACCCACTGCGATTTCAGAATAACCTGAAAAGTCTGCATAAATCTGCATTGTGTAAAGCAATGCGGCAAAAATAAGGAACGGCGCCGGCATATCACTATAAGACGAATAGATACTGTCAACAATCTTTCCGATATTGTCTGCAATAACCAGTTTTTTTACAAAGCCCCAAAGCATACGTGTCATACCCGCACATACCTGCTCATAATCAAAGCTGCGTGGCATTTTCAGCTGGGCGTCAAAATCATTGAACCTCATTATAGGCCCTGAAGAAATTGTAGGGAAAAAGCCCACAAACGCGATATGCTTTACAAAATCCCTGTTGGCCTTTGTGGTGTTCAGATATACATCTATTACATAACCTATGGCAGTAAAAGTGAAAAAACTGATTCCAAGGGGCCATACAAGGCTGTGTTTTGAAACTGATAATTTAACGCCTATAAGTGAGAATACAGAATTTATAATACCTGCCGCAAAATTATAATATTTAAAAAACAACAGCAGGGACAAAAGCAGAATTATTACAATGCCCATATGAGGTTTTTTATCTGACTCTTTACATTTTTCAACGTGAATAGCAGCCAGATATGATGCCCCAACGACAAAAAGGAGCACCGGAATATACATCCGTCCTCCTGATAAATAAAACAATATATTGCATACGGCAATCAGCATTATTGCCGCATTATCTTTTTTTGTATACCTGTATATAACTGAACTCAGCCCAAGGAAAGCAAAAAAACTGATAGAGTTTACTTCCATTATAACCCTCTTGTATTTTTCTAATTCTATTTTATATTATTAATATGTACTATAACTATCTTATATAATATTTTACACTACGATATAATAATGTCAACAACTTACGTCTTCAGTAAATTGATGCATTATCTTGTTTCTATGATATATGTAACATTTTATCTATGGCACTGCTTATTATGTTGTGCAAAATGTTTTATAGAAAGAGAACACACCGTTCTCAAGCAGTACATTTATGTTAGAAAATAATCAACCCCTGTTCTTAACTGAACAGGAGTTTTTAATTTGTCATAATTTAATATTGTTAAGAACCTATAAAAACAAAAAAAGCCTTGACCTTACAGTCAAAGCTACTTTATCTATCTCCACTCTCCATCAAGCGGTGGTTTCAGTCTTGCGACCTCAACTCACTGCTCAACGAATAGTTTCGTCTGCAATTTCATTTCGTCTTCCGCCGGATTCAATCTCTGCAGATGCTTCACCCGACTCACCCTTGCCTTTCGGCTTTCTCTGGGCCATCCATTCCACAGCTTATCGCCGCTTCCTTTCCGCTTTCTGACCTCCGCTGTTTTGGCTTTCTTTCGTCCGCTGACCCTCGGTTCTGACTACTCAGCCTTCCGTCTTCCTTTTCCCTTCTTCCCGTTCTCCCCTGTCGGCGGTTCCTTCGGTGCTGTCCGTTCGCCTTGCGGCTCCCTCGCTCTTCCTCTTCTGGCCGGCCTGTTGCCATGCCGTCCTTCAGATTCTGGTACTCAGCTTACTGCGCTTCCTTTCTCCGCTCGCTGTCTCGCCTCACAGTGGCTACCTCAGCGCCTCGGCCCTCCCTTGCGGGTCTTGGCCTTCTCCCCTTCGCTTGCGCGTTCAGGTTCGGGTTACTCAGCTTCAGGTTTCTGCCTTTCGGCTTCTTCCCGTTTGCCATATCTCTCGGCAACGTTAGATATATTACCACAGCTTTTAGCTAATGTCAACAATTTTTTTAAATATTTTTTGTCTAATTTCACGATTTGTTTAAATTGCAATATCAAATTGCATTTTCAGCATTTTGTATAGTATATATTGTATAATTTTAGTAATGTTGTACAACGAAATTTATCTTTCTAAATCTTCTTGCATTGTCACCATTATATTTTATTGAGTTAACCCGAAAATTTTGTTATACTGAAAATACATTAATATGTATATATAGAGGCAGTTTATGTTTGGTATTACAATGGTGGCACTTTTTACAGGTGTGCTTTTTCTGGCTATAATTCTTAATCTGGCAATGAAGAAGGAAAATTCCGCAAAGATAACGGGATTCTGCATTGCCTGGGCAGGTATCTCCGGACTGTTTATATACAGCTATGGTTATGGTATAGCCTTTGCTGACAACCCACCCCTGGCAATTCTGCGCAGCGTTATGGCTGTGTGGGGGATGTTTGTTTCCAAAAATGATTTTGCCATTGTAAGCAGTACTCCGCTGTTTGCATCAAAAGCCGCTGTGCTGTATTTCTGGGCTGTGCATTTTATGGCTCAGTACGCTACCGCCAGCGCCGCCATTGCAGCTATCGGCACCCGCGCTTTGCGCCGTATGCGTCTGTGGCTGGCCTGCTTTGGCAATCTTTCGCTGATTTACTGCATCAATGAGGACAGCGTTTCTTTTGGCCGACAGCTGACTGAAAACAACAAAAACAATTTGGTATTTGTTGACGATAAGGCGACCTCTACTCTGGAAAACGCCATAAATTCTTTTGGCGGTGTTGTAATACAAGACAAAAACGCCCTCTGGCCTGACAGACGCTTTTTGCGCAGTCTGGGTATAAGGGGCAAAAACAGAAAATATGATTTTTATCTTTTACATAAAAACGAGGCAAAAAACATAAAATATGCCTTTGCTTTGAAAGATGCCCTGGAAACAGCCCATATACCTGCAAACCAGACAAATCTTGTTATGCTGGGGACAGAAGAGCTACACACCGAGCCACTGCAGGCTCTGGGGGATAAATACGGCTTTGGAAACGTGACTGTTTTTGACGCCGCCAGCCTTACAGCCCGTTTGCTGATGCACCATTTCCCACCTGCCGCAACTATGGATTTTGCCACAGACTGCACAGCTGCAGAAAATTTTGAAGCTGTTCTGATCGGCTTTGGCCAGGTGGGCCAGGCTGTTATGAAACAGCTGGTTATGAATGGGCAGTTTAAAGACAGTGAATTTTCACTGGCGGTTTTTGCACCGGATTTTGAGCAGGTAAGCGGATATATCTCTGCCACCTGCCGCTCCCTTACAGACAACTACAATATAAAATTCTATGATTATGACGGCCGCAGCCGCAGTATGTACGACTATATCCTGGCCAGAAAAGACGATATGAACTATATCGTTATCTGCACAGGCAGTGACAAAACAAACAACGAAATCGGCGGAGAAATCACCCGCTATCTCGCCAGAATAGGCAGTGATGCCCAGGTTTATCTGGCAGATTACAGCGGTATAACCTGCCTGACAGACGGCAACATTCCGCCAAAACAGTATCCTGTATTTTCCACCGATGTACTGTGCACCGGAAAAATAGATTATATGGCGACCACGCTGAACAACAGATATTGCAAAAACGACAAAACGCCGCAGGAAAACTGGGCGGTGTGTGACTGGTTCAGCCGTATGTCCAGCCGTGCTTCTGCTGACTTTATGCCATCAATGGCTCTGATAGCCGGCCAAAACCCTGCACAGCAGTGGGCACTGACCGACACACAGCTGGAAAACCTGGCTGTTACAGAACACCTGCGCTGGATGGCTTTCCATTATGCAATGGGATATGAAAAAATGCCGGATGATGTTTATGCCGCCAGGGAACAGCAGTTTATAGAAGAAAAATCCCTTTGCGGCAACGGCAAAATCCGTGTGGGCAAAGATACAGCCAGCCGCCAGCACGCCTGCCTTATTCCGTGGGATGAGCTGGACGCGTTGTCACAGCGCGAAAACGCAATAACAGGTGGCAATGTGGACTATAAACAAGCTGACAGAAACAATGTGCTGGCAATACAAGACATATATAAACTTATCAACGAAAACAACTTATAAAAGGTAACATTATGAAAAAGCAACACATTTTGGCGGTAATATCACTGCTGGCGGCATATTTTGTTATGCTGGCATTGCTGGTATATGCCGAATCTTCCAACCCAGATGCATCCATAACATCAATAAAAGATGCCTTGTGGTATTCGGTAGTTACCCTTACCACCGTAGGATATGGCGACCTGTCACCGGTTACCGCTATGGGCAAAATAATAGGCAGTGTATTTCTGCTGCTGTCTACCAGCTTACTGGCTATGCTGGTGGTAATTATTATGACTTTTGGTCAGCTGTGGGTGCGATTCCGCCTTGGCTTTATGCAGTCAGGACAATGGTTTGTTTTTTCTTCACTCAATGATGCTACCTGTGCGCTGGCACAGTCAATAAAGAGCGAAAATCCAAAGGCTGTACTGCTGTTTCCAAAAGAAGACGGCACAGAGCTGACGGCACCACTGAAAAAGCTGGGAGCAATGTTTGTAAAGGGCAGTACGGAAGACATATTGAATCTGAAAAAAGCCCCGACAGACATTAATCTGTTTTTTATGGATACTGACGGCTATGCCAATTACAAGAACTCAATAAATTTCTGTGGCAAAGGCTACAGGGTTTACTGCCAGTCGGATTTCAACAGCGAAACACAACCTGCTGACCTGACAGTTTTCAATATGGCTGAAAATGTTGCCCGTCTTTACTGGCGCAATACCCCACTGCCACAGACAGCCAAGAATGTGGCAATTATCGCAGACGCCGAATATGCAGATACCCTGCTGGCACAAGGGTTGCAGGTGAATCTGTTCAGCCCACAGCAGTCTGTTTGCTATCATATCTTTGCAAAGGACAGTCTGTTTGCGCAAATACATCCACAGCTTGCCACTATGGTTTGTATAAATGAAAAATCACATAACTGCGACAGCGTGATTTTTTACCCAACCGGCTGGGAAAACAATGCGGATATAATAACATCGGCTGACCGAGTGATTATCGCCAAGGCAACCGACCGGGAAAATCTGAAGATTTATAATACAATTACAAAATATTTTGTAATTGACGGAGATATTCACCTGCGACTGTCACAGCATATGCCGGGCACCATCTCTTTTGGCAACCATCGGCATATCTACACAGCAAATGTGGTTATGCGCACAACCCTTGTAAAAACCGCACAGGCAATGCATCAGATATATCTGGACTCCACGGGTGCAGACTCTCCACGCTGGGAAGAACTTTCTGCATTTACACGTGCTTCCAACATTTCTGCCGCAGACCATCTGCTGACAAAAATCAGAATTCTGCTGGAAGATGACACCATCACTGAAATTACTGCCGACATCTGTATGGCGGCATATGAAAAATATATAGCCACAAAAGATGAAAAAGCGGATTTTTACCGTCATCTTGAACACGACCGCTGGATGAGATTCCACGCGTTGTACAACTGGACATACAACCCAGCCCGTGACAACAGCCGCCGCCATCATCCGTCTATGGTACCTTTTGATAAACTGACCCCTGCCACACAGCAGAAGGACGATTATTCCTGGCAGCTGTTACAACAGCTTGCAGGCTTTCTGAAATCATAAACTCTAACAAGAGGAAAATATATGACTAATCAACCCGAAATGTTAAACGAAAACCAACCAAAGCAGGATTTCCGTTTTGATGTGTTTATCAGCTACCGCCACGCCCCATTGGACAGTGCGGCCGCTGCCTATCTGCACAAGGCCCTGGAAAACTACAAAATCCCAAAGGAAATTCAGGAAAAAATAGGTAAAAAGAAAATTAACCGTGTTTTCCGAGACGAAGAAGAACTGGGCGCTTCCAGCGATTTGTTTACAGAGATTGAAAACAGCATCAAATCATCGGAATATCTGGTGGTTGTTCTTTCTCCACGATATAAACAGTCCAAATGGTGCATAAAGGAAATCGAAGCTTTTCTTAAGCACCGCAGCCGCGACAACATACTGGCTGTGATCATCGAAGGGGAACCTTATGATGTTTTCCCGGATATACTGCTGGAGAACGGCGAACCGCTGGCTCTTGACCTGCGCGCTCCAAATGAAAAAGAAATGCTGAAGCTGGCCAAACAGCGTATGTCCCGCCTGGTTGCACCTATTTTGGGCTGCACCTATGACGAGTTGTACCAGCGCCACCGTGTATGGCGTATGCGCCGCCTGGCGGCATTATCCGGCATTGTGGCCGCTGTGTCATTACTTTTTGGTGCAGTTACAATTAAACAGAACATTGAAATCAACAAAAACTTTATAGCAAAGCAGGAAAATCAGTCTCGTTATCTTGCCCAGACAGCTAATGACCTGCTGGAAAAAGGCGACAGGGAGACATCCTTGCTGGTGGCTCTGGAAGCTCTGCCAAAGGGCAGTAATGACAACAGCCGCCCTTATGTGGCAGAGGCCCGTATGGCTCTGGAAAATGCGCTGTACACCTACCGAATGGACTACTATTACAATCTTCACCCAGTGAAGAAGATGTCTATGGACACAGACAGCAGCTATATTACCGACTATGACGCCGCCAATGATGTACTGATGACAATGGACCTTAACGGGTATGTTTATCTGTGGAACGCCAAAGATGGCACGCTTCTGTTGAAAGTCAGCGATTATGTGGCTGAAGAAGCGAAACTGGCATCTGACAGCCGTCTGCTTATCAAAACCGCTGACAGTCTGTACTGTATCAACTACACAGACGGCAGTCTGCTGTGGCAATGGCAGTTCCCTGCCTGCGAAAAATGTTATTCCACCAAATTTGACTGGGCTTACAGCAAAAAAACTGACAGTCTGGTCTGTGTGAACACCAACTTCCGCTGGTATGAAGAAGCAATTTTCACACCGCAGCTTACATACGAATACAATTATTCTGTATTGGACAGCCATAAGGTTTACAACCTGGATATATCCAGCGGCACAGCAACTTTCTGGCACGCTGATGATATGTATAAAAACATTGGTACATCCCTTTATGACAGCTGGAAGACAAAGGATGTAGCCATATCCCCTGACGGCAACTATGTAGCCATACAGTTGCAACAGCCCGGCGAAAAATCAGATGAAAACGGCATAAACCATATTTATGTCTATCCCATTGATGGCGGACAGGCTGTGTACACATATTCTGTACCTGCTTTCTGGCGGCTTAACCATCTTTACTGGCTGGATAACAACAGACTGATATCGGTTTATTCTGACGATACATCTGTTATCGCTATGGGTATAGTGGAAAACCCCTTCAACTGGTATGTGGACTGCCACGATATTTCCGCAGGTGAAAAGCTGTGGACTGTGGCAGAAAACTCTATGAGCCTTAACTACAATTTCGGTATACAGTCATTTGAGGCCAACGACAGAAACGGTGAAACAAGAAAATGTGTCGGCATTACCGCCGGCAATGTGTTTGCCGTGATAGACCGGGAAAGCGGCCATATTTACAGCCGTATTGAAGACCGCAGTGCCATCAAGCTGGCACAGCCTTTGCCAAACAAAACATCCATAATGATGATAACTCAGGACGGCTATGTGTTTGTAACTAATCCACTGGATGACAAGGTTTACAACCCGGTGCTGAACAGTACGTCCTATTATCTCGACCTTGGCATTATTTCAAATATATGCCGCTATAATGACAGAACATATATTTTTAACGGCTCTGCTATTCACTGGTATCAGGACAATATCGACTTTAACTTCAAGTCAATGGGTGCAAGTCCCTCAATGGTCGGTTTTTCAGAAAACAGCAACTATATGTGGTTTATCGAACATCAGGACAAAATTCACCTTTATGATGTAAACACCAAAGAAGAACTGTGGGCTGATGATGCGGTAAATACCACAGTTTACGACTACAATGCACAGATTATAAACAACAGATACCTTGTTTACCCTGCAAACGGAAAGGCTGTGCTGTCTGTTTATGATATCGAAACTGCTTCAGTAAAAGATTATCCTGCCACCGATATTTACAACCCGGATACCGAGCTGTTTATAAGTGCAAATCAGTACAATACACTGACAACAGCCTTTACAGTTACAGATAACTACGCTCCTGCCGGTTCATTCAGCTATTCAGCTGACAAGGCGACTAAAAACATTATATGGGTTAAAGATGCTGCCAGCGGCGAAGACGCTGTGACTTTTACAACTGAAGAAATCATTTCTGCGCTGAATATGGGCGAAAACCTGTCCAGATTCGCTGTTAAATCTGCAATGCTGTCCGGCGACAGCAAATATCTGCTGATACCTTGCGATGTTGTAATGCTGGACAAGGACGGCAAAGAACAGCCTGCTGTAGGTATGATGCCAGTGTGGGATATGGAAAACAACTGCTGGCTGACTCTGCCTCAGGAAGCTGCCGATGTTATGCCACGGGGCATTTCCTACTACCGCCAGGATGGCTGGATTATGCCGGATACAAGCATTATCAATATGTACGGCACCGACGGAAGCATAAAAATACTGGACATTTCTACAATGAAAATTCTCCACAGCCTTGATTTTGGCATTGTGGGCAGTACGGAAATATCCTTTACACCAGACAGTGACCATATAATTATGCAGGATGGCGGATACCATCTGAAAGTTTACAACTGGCGCGAAGGCAAATATACAATGGAAAAAACCACGGCTGAATTCAGTTCTCTTGATTTTTCATTCTACGGCGACAGTCTGATGAGTGCGAAACTGACAGTAAGCGCATATATCTCCAACAATGTGCAGATGTATGATCTTGTAGCCCCAGGGGTTTACAAACTGCAGAACACCATCAGCCCTTGTATGGCCTGTAACGGTGTAACAACCGTTATTGCTGACAATGAATACTCCCGTTTCTACCCTTACTACTCATTTGACCAGCTTATTGAAATGGCCAGGGATATTCTGGGCGACCGCCAGCTTACAGCCGCCGAAAGACAGACCTATCTTATCGACTGATTAAGCAATACACAAAAAGCTCCCTGCAGGGAGCTTTTTTATTTTCCTTCTGTATATAAAAATACACCCCGCAAGCATTCGCTTTCGGGGTGTAAGTTCGTTATTCAAGTGCGACTAATTATTCTTCTGTTTTTCTTTTCTTAAGAATAATAATCACGATCAGTGCCATAGCTGCTACGCCGAACATTGCAGCGTACATCATAGCGCCTGTGTTGTCACCTGTGTCTGGAACTGAAGGGTCTGGGATTTCTTCAATTTTAACTGCCCATTCCAAAGCACCTGCAAGATCCCGAAACTCGTTGCCCATTTCTGCAGGAACTTCGATTGTAACTTCCAGGTCGATTTCGCCACCTTTACGCAGGCTGCCAAGGAGAACCCAGTCGGAAAGACCGGCTGTCTGATCAGCAGGAGCTTCAAAGATAGTTTCGTTGCCATTTGTCTTTACAATTTCTACTGTCATCTTCAGCTGATCTAACAGAGCAGTGTCATACACTTTGTCTGTATATCCGTCGTTGTCTTTGCCATTGCCCAGCTTATCACCGCTAAAGCGCAGGTCTTCATTGTCTGCTGATGCAGGGCCAATAGCTTTCAGATAGAACTTTGTAGTTGTGCCATCTTTGCCATTGTTAACAAGACGGATTGTCTGATAGATTTTATCACCAGGCATAAGGTTTTTGAAATCTGTAAACAGGTCTGACACAGAATATTCTGTGCCAGGTGCGAGGACAAATTTTTCTTCGCCGCTTTTGCCTTCGTATGTAACGATACCTGCAGCAGATGATGACAGGGCCAAGCCCATCATCATCACTACTGCCAGCGCCAGAGAGAATAAACGTTTTGTTGTGTGTTTCATAATTTATTCCCTCCTTATGGCTGTGGTGTATAGGCAGTTACACTGCCCTCAGCAATTGTAACGCCCCAAGCCAGCTGTACAGGTTTTTCACCTTTAGCATTAGTTCCTTCAGCCTGGATGGACTGAGAAAGAAGTTCAACGCTTAAAGCATACCCTTCTGGTGTTGCACCATCAACAACTGTAATAGAGTCAAACAAATATTCTGTCGATTCGTTTGGAGAAACTATATCGGTGTAATAGTAATAGCCGTTATGCAACACCCACTTACTATCGCCCATATCAACTACATAATCAGTATCTTTAACCGGTACCTTTGGGCCAATATTGCCATCTTTATCCTGCCAGGAAACCACTACGGCAACACGCAGATAAACATCTACATTTTTCTCGTTCTGTGGAACCTGAACGTAAACATTGGATTTTACGTTGTTGGTCATTGTTTCCTTGATTTCATTAGGTGCTTGGGCAGGTTTAAATGTGTTTGTAACAGGGTCTGTGTTTGTAAACAGGTAAGCCAGCGTGCCACCTACTGCCATTACAACTGTCAGAAGAAGACAGATTGCAACTGCAGAAATTTTCTTTTTGCCATTATTGGCTCTATAAACTTTCATTTATCTGTCTCCTTTCTTAGTTGTTAAAAGCAAAAATGTTTTCATTGTAATCGTTGCCATCCAGCCAGTATGGATTTGTCCTTGTGTTTGCAAATGCAACACTGCCATCTGCTTTAGATGTAATTTCAGCTGGTTTAGTTGTTGCATCAGCTGTGTAACGCCATGCCCAATCTGTCAGCTCAGTTACTGTATAGGTACCCAGCGGCAGGTCAATGATTGTAGCAGTACTGTTGCCGAGAATAGCAACTGTAGCTTCGTAATCATTAGCACCTGTTACTTTGAACATTACTGTCTGGTCTGGATCGACAGACATATCTAATCCAGATTTAGAGATTGTAAGTTTACCAAGTTTTCTTGCATTGTTTACTGTAACCAGTGGTGTGTCTACAGAAATTGTACCAGATTCTTTAGTATAAGTTACTGCGAAGTAATTTGTATCAACGCCTGTTTCTTTTACTGTATAAGTCATACCTACAGGAATATTTGTAAACTGTGCTGTTTCGTTGTGTGCAAGCTCGATTATTGCTTTGCCGTTAGTTACTGGAATTTCTGTAGAAACGCCTGCTACTGTACCAATAAGCTTTTCAACAACAATGTCACCTGCAAGAGTGATTTCCATTGTAAACTTAGATGTATTTGTGCCAACATCAGCAACTTGTTTTGTGATGTCAAGTTTACCTGCTGTTACTTTGTTTGTTACTGTAATAACAGCTTCTCCGCCGTCTGTTACTGTTGCAGTGCCATCAGTGCTATATGTAGTTGCATATACTTTCTGCTGGTATGTATCAAGATTTTCTACAACTGTATAATCGCCAACGAGAAGATTTCCGATTGTAACTTGACCATCTTTTGTGATTACAATATCAGCATTGTTGTAATTAGGACCTGTTACTGTAAATCTGAATGTTTCGCCATCAGCAACAGATACACCGTTTGGCAGATCGAGTACTTTGTCAATTATGATGCTGCCTGTTTTTACAGTGTTTGTAATTGTTGCCTGTTTTGTTTCACCTGCAGCAATTGTGCCCATTTCATTTACATATGCAGGGTCTTTGTATACCAGTTTCTGAGGGTCAGAAAGAAATTCAGTTACTGTGTAGTCAGAGCCCATAAGCATATCTTCAATCAATGCTGTCTGGTTGTGGGCCAATGTGATTTCTGCAACACCTTCTGTTACAGTTGCATACTTCTGTTCACCACCATTGATAGTGTAAGGCAGAGTCGCACCTGTGTATCCTGCAACAGTTACTCTTACAGTAAATGTGTCGCTTGCAGAATCATAGTTATCGGCATTGTCCACTACAGTTTTTGTAATGCTGAGGTTGCCTTTTTTAGCTGTATTAACAGCTTTTACAGTTGCTGTACCGCCTGCAGGTACTGTTGCGTACTGTGGCCGGTAAGTTGTTGTGTACAGACTTTTTGGAGTTTCTGTAATTGTGTATGTGCCCCGAACGAGGTCATTAACTGTTACAGAACCAAGGCCATATTCGTCAACTGTAACTGTCTGTTTAGATGAATAACCATCTGGGCCAGTTACAGTAAATGTGAACACTTCACCTGCTGTGATTGCAAAACCTGCTGGCATTACAACTTCTTTGTTGATTGTCAGACTACCTGTTTTAAGTTCGTTGACAAATTTAACTGTACCTGAAACATTTTCATCGTCAAGGGAAACTGTTGCAGATGTTCCGATATCACCATTAACTGTTGTATCGTAACGTGTTGCGTTTACAGTTTCTGTTACTGTGTACTGGCCAACTGGCAGGTTTGTCAGACTGATTGTCTGGCCGTGACTGATAGTAAGCTGAAGTTCAGCTTTACCATCTGTTACTGCAAAATTGGTTGCAACGGAGTTTTTGAGAACTGAAATTGTTTCGTCAAAGTCTGCGCCTGTGTATTCAACTGTTACAGTAAAGTTTTCAGTTGAGTTTGCAGTACCTGTAACTGTTTTTGTAATATTGAGAGAAACTGTGTTGATGTGAACACGGAATTCTTCTGTATCGTCCGCATCGTATTCACATTTTCCGCAAGCTGTATCGCGAACAACTGTATAGTGTGTATTTTCTACACCAGTAGTAACAACATCATCTTCATTTGTAAAAGTTACTGTTGCCTGTACAGGAACGTAGTCTTTTGTTACGATAATACCGTTTTCAACACCTGTTGGGTTTACTTCACATGTGATGGAAACTGTTGGTTTTTCACCGTGCATCTGACTTGCAACATAAGGTTCGCCATTAGGGTTAACCCATGTTTCAGCATCAGCTGTAAAGTTAGTGCCTGCACCGTATGTGAGAGTATCGCCCAGCCAGTCTTCGCTGTCTGTAAATGTAAGAACAGGGTTGTAAACGTAAACTGTGGCTGTAACTGTAGATGGTTTTTCAGCTGGTTTTGTTGTACCATCTGTATCAGGTTTTACGTGCCAGGACAGTGTATAGCTGGCATCTGCTGACAGAACAGGGTTAGCTGTACCTGATTTAACTACAAGTTTTGAAGCATCAAATACTTCACCATGTTCCAGATGGTATTCAGCTGTGAAGCCTTCACCTGTAATAGTAAAGTCCACATCTACATATTTGTTGTTTGTACTGTTGAGAACTTCTGCTATAGGCAGTTTGGAACCATCACGGCCCTTAACTTTTGCATTTTTGAAAAGTTCAAAAATGTCTGCAGCATTTGTTCTGTAGATATGCTGGTTTTCCCATTCTATTTCAATACCAAGGAGAGGAACATCAACTTCTGGGTAAGCGAATTTACCTACTTCGTTTCCGTCTTTATCTTTCAGGGCAGTGTTTGTATCGTTGGTTGCAACGCCGTTACCACCGAGGAAGAAGTTGCCTGGTTTAACTTCGAAGGAGATTACCAGTTTTCTACCGTTGAAGTCACCTTCTTCAATTTCGCCTGTTTCATTATAAACATCTTCATCTCTAGCAAAGCTTGAAACAAAGTTGTTGGCGAAATCGAAGCCTTTAACATCAAGTGTATTTGTTGTGCTGTCATAGCTTACTTCTTTTGAAGTAAGGTTTGTTGCTGTCTGTGCCCACTGTGGGTTAGCACCGGAAAAGCCGATACAGTCAACTGTCTGTACTGTAACACCTGTTGCACCGGAAGGTACCGTGAAGTAAGGTGTAACAATATCTTCTACAGTTGCGTCTTTATCCAGAGGAACTGATGAACCGCCAGAGGCGTTATCACTGATCTGCTGGAAGATAGATGTAAGGTCAGATGCAGTTGTAGGAACAAGATAGTAGCTGGACCAACTGTTATTGGTCAGATCTTTCTGACCTGTTGCTGTGTATTGTACTTTTTCTTCATTATCTGTTTCTGTGCCTCTTTCCTGACCAGCATAAACACTTTCAGCATCTGGGTTGTTGCTTGACAGCAGGTGCATAAATCTGTTCATCAAACCGTATATATCAGAGTCGGAAATTGTCCTTACATCGTTGTTTGGACCACTAACTGTTGCAGATTTAAAGAAGTCGTCGTAGTCCTCATCTATACCCCAACCGTTTGCGTCCCTTGTTGGGAAGGATGGTATAGCTTCGCCTGCACCAACATTTGAACCGGTTGCAACAGAAATAGTGTATACTGTAGCACCCTTGCTCTTTATAGTCTGTGCGTCAGAAACCGCTTCGTTTGCTGTAGGAACATGGAAGCCTGATGATGTTGTAGGAGTACCGTCAGTAAACACAACAACTACCTGTGTTCTTGGTGTGTTTGTTTCATCATCTTCATCTTCTGCAATAGCTGCATTTACGATGTTTTTGGCTTCTTCCATACCAAGGTCAATACGTGTTGCACCTGCAGGGGTCAGGCTTTCAACGGTGTTTTTCATTGCCTCGTAGTTTTCAGCTGTAACTGGTGTCAGTTCCTGAATTGTTTTGGAGTCATTGTAATCATCGTTTGCATTAACTGCACTTGCAAACTGAACTATAGCCAGACGATGTTTATCTTCTGGGTTAGTGATGTTATCGTTCTGTGCTTTAGTGGAGTCAATAAAACCCTGTACAGCATCTTCAAGAACATCTATACGACGCACAAATGTGCAGGTTGGTTCTGCTCTATAATAAAGAGTTGATTGCTTATTATGGTTATAGGAACCATGGGCATTGTTGTACCATCCATCATCCCTATAAGTATGTGCGTCACAGTAAACCGCTTTGTAATAGTTATTGCCAGATTTGTAATAAACATTAGTTTCTGTACTGCTTGGTGTAGAATTATATTTTACATACTCGCCTGTATGTTTAGCGTCGCCTTCTTTACCGCCACATGTCATACAGAAGTCCATAGAACCGGATACGTCCAGAACCAGAGTAATGTCTACTGGAGCAACGTCCTGTGAAACTGTAACGTTACCTTTTGCGTATGCTTCAAGAGTTATAACATAAGTATCTGTTGTGCCTTCCTTCAGCACAGAATTTTTTGACATAACCAGGTTGCCATTACTTGCAGTTGTTACAGGGTTAAAGCCTTCAGCAATTGGCATAATGCCGTTTGCCAGCATCATTGGTGCCATACGGGAGTATGTGGCAGCCTGCATTTCTGCATAAGACTTGGCGTGTCCTTTTCTGCCAAATGGAGCAACATTTGTAAAGGATTTTACAGGAGCACCTGGAAATTCATAATCTTCAAATTTATCAATCATTTCTGCAATGAGCAGAGACAATCTGTAGTGGAACAGAGTAATTTCCTGTTCAAATGTAAATTCATCTTTTACATTTTTGCTCAAAGAAACATAAATATCTCTGAACTCTTCGGAAGATGTTGTTGAAAGCAGTCTTGCATATACATCTTCAGCTTCTGTTGGCAGTTTGTCAAAGAAATTGAATATTTCTTCCTGCTGTTCAGCAGTCATGCCATCAAGAAGTTCCTGCCACTGTTCTTCTGTATATTCGCCAACTATTGCTTCCCACTCTTCTTTTGTATAAACAGAAGTGAGTCTGTCGTACAATTTTTCTGATTCAGAAGCAACATAGTCTGGTACATACAGTTTTACATCATTTGCGTTAACAAGCAGATAAACTTTAACTTCATAATCAGGGTGATTAATTGCTTCCATCAGTTCCTGATTATCGCCAGTATACAGATAACCATCTATAAGCATTAATTCTTTATCTGTCAGAATATATTTACCGCTGATTGTGATTATATCATCAGAAGTAACATTAACTTCTTTATAGTTACCATCTGTATGGCTGGAGTAAAGTCTTACTTTAGTATTTTTAAATACATACTGTGCAGTTGTCAGATATTCAAAACCGTCTGTGCTGGAAAGACCTATTACAGAAAGGTTTGCAAATGTAGCAGCAATGTTGCCACCATCATATATATATGGACCTTCCACCTGCACTTCACCATCGTGCACATGATAGATTACATATTCTGTACCTGCTTCAAATGGAATGTTTTCAGCTGGGAATGTGATTGTGATACCACCTTCGCCTGGCTGTGTGTTTGCATTATCACCGAGCATAAGAGAAATATCATAGAACAGTGATTTTTCGCCAATTGGGTATTTACTTGTATCTATGCCAGTTTCGTTTTCGCCAACCGGAGCAACAACAAGAGCCGCACCGTCTGGAATGTCACCTGCTACGGAGATACCTGTAGCATCTGTCATAGTTGTAACAAGATAAATATCTTCTGCTTTTACATAGCGGGAATAGCCTACGTCATTGCCATCAGCATCTTTCCAGTTAGGAGTGCCAATCCAATACCATGCATCCTGTTCACCGCTAAATTTTGTATGAACAATTTCATAAGAGATATCCAGTTCCCCACGGGAAAGACCATCTGTAATTTCCACATATTCATACTCTTCAGATGGACCAGCATAAAGCTTAACACTGTCTTTCAAGAAACTGCCAGGTTTGTCGATGCTGTTCCATTTGCTGGATATTGTGATATCAGTCTGAGAAATATATCTGTATGGCACACGACCTTCAAATACATTCCAGTTGTCTGTATCAACTATAAAATAAGTATTGTTATTTTCATCAGTATATTTACCGATAATGTTTGCTTCAGAAAATTCAATTTCTTCTGCAATTGAGCCTGTTTCTGTTGACATTGGCTCAAGTTTGTTTGCCAAAACATAGTCATCTGGACGTGTTACAGGGTTGCGGTACAGTTTTACGCCATTGTTTTCAACTGTTGCCTGTACTTCATATTCTGCCCAGTCGTCAGTATTAGCAGCCATTTCTTCAAGAGTTGCCTTGATAGAATTGATTTCAGTCAGCTGTTCAGCTGTCATATGTTCAAGAATGCCATCTTCCTGTGCCCAGCCATAAGATTCTTCAAAATCTTTCAACAGACCAGACTGAAGAATAAAATCAACATACTCTTTAACTTCTTCTTCAGATGGACCTTCTGGAACTTCAGGTTCAACATATTCTTCAATATCATCAGCAAGAACATAGTAATAAACTTCCAAAGCGGATGAAAGTTTATCGTTTACTATCTCTTCATCATCTTCATCTACGATATTATAACAATAGCTAACTAAGTAGTATTTTAATGTTTTACCGCCATATGTAACTACCCTTGGTACATCTTCTATGCATATAGCATCTTCAGAAGTTACTGGCACAGTAACACTATTTGTCTGTGTAAAGTCCATATAAAGTGTTACTGGGTTATTTTTAAACACCGCATTAGTAATATAGTCTTCATCAGCGCCATATTCAGCTTCCAGTTCTTTACCAATACCGAATGCGATAAGTGGTGAACCAGAATTATCTGTAGCATGGCAACGCATGTTAACATCATTAATAACAACTTCGCCAGCTACTATCTTTTCTTCTCCAGCGTACACATAGTCCAAATCCATTATGTTAGCTGAACCATCTGCATAGATAGTATAGAACACATATTTATCACCAGCTGCAAGAATTCTATCAAGAACAGTTTTTGGATAGTTTACTGTAATTTCTTCTGAACCATCAGGGTTATAGCCATCGATTTTGAAGAAAAGTGAGTTTTCCCAAATGAGATAGGCCTGTGCTTTTTCAGCTGCTGTACCTGTAAAACTATCGTATGTCATGATAGTTGATGGGAATGTTTCTGCATAGCTACCCTTTGTAACTCTGATTGTAGGCATATCTGTGCCTATAATTACGTCATCCTCATCAGCGATTGGGGCTGGGGATTCTGGTGCTGTTGCGCCCAGCATACCGCCCAGGGATGGTTCTGTTGAAGGTTCAATACTTGGTTCAACTGAAGGCTCAACAGAAGGTTCTACTGATGGTTCAACAGAAGGTTCTACTGACGGTTCAACGCTTGGTTCTGCAGATGGTTTTACAACTTCTGCATATTCAGGCAGGCCAACAGTAGCGCCACCTATAAACATATTGTCGCCGATAAGCTGTTTCAGTTCATCTGACGCATTATCAGGCAGGTAGAACTGATATGTGATTTTGCCTGTTTCAGTCATTGTGTATGATTTGTACACATCGATTTCCACAGGTTCTTCGAGTGTAACAACGGCTGGTTCACCTTCGGCTTTTTCATTGCCGTAAAGTGTAACGTCACCGCTGATTGTTGCGGAAACAACAGGCATAAGATCTTTGCCTGTTACACTGTCTGCCGCAAAAACCGGCATAGGCCAGTTTGTGAAAAGAGAAGCGGTCATAACAAATGCAAGCACTAATGACAGTACTCTTTTAAACTTTGAATTAGTCATAATTTGTTACTCCTTTCTCTTATTGTGCACCCACGTAACCAGGCCAGATGTTTTCTGGAACATCTATTGCTCTTGTTACAGGGTTGCCGTCTGAATCTTTAATGTTTCTGGACTGTACAGCTTCGGCGTAAATATCTACTGTAAATGTAGATTCCTGGAATTCATTGCCCATTTCTGGTGCGAACATTACCTTTGTAAACAGAGGTGCTGTTTCTTCGCCTGTGCCAAGAATTTCATTGTAATAGAAATATCCGTCGTCGCCCATAGTCCAATCTTCAGTATTGAAGTCGGCTGTTATAAGTCTGTAAGGGTCCCGATAAGCCCGTACTACGAGTTCTCCCTCGTCCTCACGTGCATATTCGAACACCCGGTCAACCCATACACGCACAAAAGCCGGTTGTGCGTTATTGATGTTTTTAACGGTAACAACTTTTTTAACTTCCTGGCCAGGCATTACACCCTCTACTGTGAAACCGCCACCCTGGCCTTCGGCCACTGTGATTTTTTCGCCATCAGAGTCTGTAGTCTGTTCAACCAGGTCGATATCAATTTTGCCCGTTGTGATAACATTGGTTGCTGTATCTTCTTTGGTGAAATATGCCAGAGTACTGCTGGTCAAAAACACCGCCAGACAGCATATTACCAATGTTAAAGAAAATACTTTCTTTTTCATGTCTTTTTTACCTTTCTTTGCACCGTTCCGCAGCCAGTACAAGATTTGCCTTTTTTGTTGGCAAGACATACCCAAAGTGCCAAGTTGCTTTGAATTCAGCCCCTTGGGTATATCTTGCCAATTAAAGCAAGATATACGGTATATTAAATAGGTTTATTTAATAATATTTTTTGTTTGCTATCTTAGAGAACTTCTTCAAGCCAGGAAGCAACATTTGCTGCTGTAGCTTCACCAAATGCTGTGTTGAGAGCTTCAGTAGCTGAACCGAAACCTTTAGACTGTACGCCCTGTGAAAATGCAAGAATTTCCCAAGTATTGCCAAATTTTGCAGCATCTTCATTTGTTGTTTTGGAAGCAAGGTATACCTGAGCCAGAGAAACTGGTGTTTCAGCTCCTGGAATCAGAATATTTTCATAAGTGAACACAGAGTAAACATAATTTACGCCTTTAATATCTACAGTGGCCCAAGCAGTCATAGTAACGCCATTTGAGTTTTCATTTACATTTACACCAATAAGGTCATTTGGATCGTAATCAGGAGCTTCAATAGCAATGATAGTACGAACATATGCATCTACTGTGCCAGCGTTTTTTACATTAACAAATTTGTCAACAACATTTTTAAAGCTGTCAGCAAATACGCTGTGTGCAACACCGCCTACAGTAATTTTTTCATCTGCCCAAGCAGGTGTACCTACTGCTGGGAGTGCAGGTTTGTTCTGTGTGAATGGAGCCAGTTCGCCATTTTCATTGCGTTCCTGTTCAATCTGTTCAATAGTAACATTGCCAAGTGTCATAACATTTTTAGCTTCATCTGTATCTGTGAAGTAAGCAAGTGTGCCGCCAACCAGAGTAGTGAAAGCAAGTGCAAGCACCATAATAAGTGCTACTAATTTTTTTCTATTCATAGTTTTTCTCCTATGTGTTTTTGTTTGCCTGCCGTCGTAAAGATGGCAGGTTTGTTTTTACAATCAAATAATTATGTAATTATCAGAAACTAAAAACTGTGCCGAAAGCTGTTGTCATAGCTTCGTAGCAGTCTTTAAAGCCGTGAGCCTGTACTGCATATGCATCAACTGTGATTTCAAGGTTTGCCAGTTTTGCCATCTGTTCGTTACCCCAAGTTGCTGGGATTGTGATTGTGTCAAACAGAACAACTTTTGTACCGGCTGTTTTTTCGCCTTCAATAAAGAAGTAGAATTTATATTCACCTTCAGCTTTGTTTGGAACCTGGTATACAGAGTATTCAGTATCGCCATAAACTGGCAGGCCATTTTTGCCGTGGAGTTTGTGTGTTGTTTTCATCTTTTCACCTGGTACTGCAAAACCGCCGCTGAGGATTTTTGAAACATCCAGCATATCAAGGTAGTTACAGCCAAGGATATCTTCAACATCAATACCGTTTTTGTTTGCATCTTTACCTACGTTAACTGTTACAACAGCACCAAGGTATGCATTTTCAGAACCAGCCAGCAGTTCGATTGTTGGGTCTTTGAAGATTGTCTGACCTGGGTAGATTTTGCCATAGCTATTGATGTCTTCTATGTCATCCTGCACATCGTTAAGGTCAAAACGAGCTTTTGAAGTATCTTCTATAAGATTGCCTTTGTCATCAGGTTTTACTTCAGCTTCTGTCAGGTCAATTTTTACATTACCTGTTGTGAATGTGTTTTTGGCAGAGTCTGTATCAGCAAGATAAGCGATTGTGCCTGCTACGGACAGGGAAACTGTCAGTACGAAAGCCAACACTACTGCCAAAACTTTTCTTGTTTTTTTCATTTTGGATTTCTCCTTTTTACCAAGTAATTAACCCAGTTTTTTTGCTTCTGTCCATGCAGCTGCTGCATTAGCAAAGCCTACTGTCTGGATTGCATATGCTTTGTATGTCATTGTAAATGAAGCATCATCAACAACATCTTCTGTCAAATCTGATTTAACTGTTACTTTATCGTTGGCCAACAGATGCCATTCTTTAACAGAATCATCAACTTTTACTTCACGATAGTAAACACCATCTTCAAGCTTTGTCCAACCGTTTCCATCAAGATTTGAAGTGTAATCAAGATATGTTGCAGATGTTGATGGGTCAAATGTAACAAACAGATAAACATCAACATTTGTTAAAGTGCCATTAACAGCAACAACAGGATTTTTAGCGTACTCTTTACCTGGAATAACCTGTGCTTTCCAAGTACCATCTGTCTGGTTAGCTTTTTCTGTAAGTGTAATAGCAATATCTGATGGTGTAAATGTGTTAACTACTGGATCTGTTTTAGCTGTCAGCCAAGCAATAGTGCCGCCAACTGTAGCGCCAAACAGCATTACTACTGCCATAAGCAGTGCGATAGTTCTTTTTTTCATAATATCATTCCTTTTATAAGTTTTTTAATACTTTATTACATATTAAATATTATGGGTTTACTGGTGCACCAAATGTTGCATCCCAAGCAGCCTGTGCAGTTGAGAACATTTCTTTCTGTACTGCATAAGCTGTAACAATGATTTTCGCATCTTTGTAAGGTGCAAGCTGTAAATTTGTTACTGTGTCAGCAATTGTAAATGTTTCAAAAACAACTGGTTTTGCTCCTGGCAGTACGGATGTTGAATATGCAAATACATTTGTTTCGCCGTCAACAAGTGTCCAACCTTTTGCTTTCATCTGTTTAGCAATAGTTGTATTGCCAGCAGCTTCAATGTCTACCAGACCATTTTCCACTTTTACAAACAGCCAAGCTTCTTCAGTGCCTTTAACTGTAACTGTTGGGTCTTTTTCATAGGATTTACCTGGGTAAAGTTTGTAAGCATTAGCTTTGTCACGACCTTCTGTTGTAACATTTGTTTTGGAGCCATCTGTGTCTTTTTCATCAAGCAGAATTTCCACACTACCTACAGTAAATGTGTTAGTAACGCTATCTGTAGACTGCAGATAAGCAACTGTTGCTGCTACTGTCGTGCACACCAGCATTACTGCTGCCAGTGCAAGAGCAAGGATTTTCTTTGTCTTTTTCATTTTTCATTTTTCCTTTCTGAAAAATAGATTATTTATTCTAAGAACGTGCCGCACGGCTGTGCCAGAAGAGGAAATGTGCGCCCGCCTGTGTTTGCGTAGCTCTGCTGTGCCCTGTTAAGTGCTATCCGTTCTGCGGAAACGGAGCAGAACTACGGCGGGCGGCTTGCAAGCCATGCGGGTTGCCAGTTCGCAGTTACCGGTGTGGCAATGCGATACGTTTCTTATACAATTTTGGGTGGGCGGTAATTGCCCGGATGTCATTCTGAAACGAAAGTATTGAGCAAGAAATCTTCGTGCTGGTGTTATGTAAACTATAACTTTTCCAATATGGCAGAACAAAGATACTTCGACTGCGCTTCGCTCCGCTCAGGATGACAGGGTGGCGGTATGTGAGGCTTGTCCCTTTCGCGAATGCTTTGGGTGATTGGTGAATCGCCCTTACAGATTTATTTACGGGATGTCCAGGAGGCCATCCCCTACGCGTGAGTATTTATGCTTTGGGTGATTGGTGAACCGCCCTTACAGACTTATTTCCGGGATGTCCAGGAGGCCATCCCCTACTCGTGAGTATTTATGCTTTGGCGGATTTTTTATCCTCTTCCTCATCCTTTGCGAAAAGGTCTGGGATAAATGTGAGCATCAGCAGGAATGCTGCGCCTGCGATGGCTATGTAAGAACCCGGAGGGCTCTGGATATAGCTGGCGATATAGCCAAGGTATGGAATAGTGAACACCGGTTTGCCCACAATATTTTTGTAGTGTACCAGTGTGCCGTCTTCGGCGTCGTTGGCATCGCCTTTTGTGCGGTAGCGGAGAACTGTTGGGTCTTCATCATCCGGCACAACGCCTACGATTCTGTGTGTTGCCACCATATCTTCGCTGATGGCAAATGTGATAACGTCGCCAGCCTGCAGGGTGGTGTAGTCCACCTCTTTAACATAAATAACCGAGCCTGTGTGATATGCAGGTTCCATAGAGCCGGAAAGCACTGTGAAAACTTTGAAGCCTGCAAAGCGCATACCAACCAAGAGAATTGCCAATGCGGCAACCAAAACCACCAGAACAGTGGTGAAAATATCAAAAACTTTTTTAAGTGAATTCATTGGAAAATTTGCCTTTCTAAATGCTGTTTTTGTCGCTTAATTCCCCGTTTGCATACGATGCATATTTTATCGTTTTATGCGTTATTTTGTCGAATTTTATACTTTTCCTGGGAACGACCAAGATGCGAAAACAACACTTTCTTTCGAAAGTGTATACTTTTCGCATTTTATACATTACTATATTACAACAATAATACCACTTTTAGTTATAAAAGTCCATACTACATAGTGTGGTTCATCGATATTTTAACCTACATATTGTAAAAATATTGTAAACTAAAGTAATACAACTTACGGATCTTTCGCTTTTGTTTGACATAATGCAACTGCCAGTTGAATCGGGATGCTGTATCTGTTAAAATTAGTATAACAAAACAAAAGGAGACGGACTATGCATTACACCTACACACCAAGCGGCGTACATTCAAAAAGCATTGAATTTGACATTGAAGACAACATTGTAAAAAATGTAAAAATCATCGGTGGCTGTGACGGCAACAACCAGGGCATGGCTGCACTGGCTGAAGGCAGAACAACTGATGATGTAATCAGACTGCTGAGCGGCATTCCTTGTGGCAAAAAGCCTACATCCTGCCCAGACCAGCTGGCAAAAGCTGTAGCAGAAGCTGTTGGCAAATAAAAATAACCCCTGCATTGTAGTGCAGGGGTTTTGTTTGTATTATTTTCTTTTTTCTCTCAGTTCTTTGAAAAACTTATCCACCAGCTGAGCGCTTTCGGCTTCGCACACGCCCATAATGGTTTCTACCTGATGGTTGAGGCCGATGGAGGTCAGGTCGGTTTTGCCGCCCATACCGCCAGCCTTGAAATCTATCAGCGAATAAACCACCATCTTTATGCGGCTGTTTATTATTGCACCGGTGCACATAACGCAGGGCTCCATTGTAACATAGAGGGTGCAGTCTTCCAGGCGCCAGCTGCCCAGGGTTTTGCAGGCGGCATCGATGGCCATAATTTCAGCGTGACCCAGGGCACTTTGCTGTGTTTCGCGGAAGTTGTAGCCTTCGCCGATTATTTTATTGTCTTTCACCACCACAGCGCCTACCGGTACTTCGCCCATATCATAGGCTTTCTGTGCCAGTTCCACTGCGCGGAGCATAAAATCTCTGTGAGCCATAATTCTCCTTTTAAACTGCCAGGTCGGCATAAAGCTGTGCAAAAACCGACATCAGACAGCACAGCAGGCCAAGCACCATTATCGGGCAGGTAAATATTTTTGAAACTTTTGAATTTTTGCCGGATTTTTGCAGACTTTCAAACAAAGTTATACCGTTTTTCTTCATCCACCACAGACTGCAACCACCGCCTACAATTATAACCGCCATTACAAAAGAGGCAAAGCCCATGGCGGAAATGCCGTTTACCCTTTGCTGCATATACAGAATAATAAATGAGTAGGCGTTGTTTACAAAGTGCAGCAACATTGAAACATAGATGTTGTCGGTGTACAGATAGATGCAGGCCAATACAATGCCAGCGCCGAAAACCGGGATAAAGCTTTGGACCTGAGTGTGCATAACAGTAAAAATAAGGGCTGATGTAATAACTGCAAAGCGTCTGCCGTTTGGCAGGAGAAGATTAAGCACGATACCGCGCATAAACAGTTCTTCAAAAATCGCAGGGATAACCGCGCTGTAAACAAAGTACAGCACAAGGGTAAGGGTGCTGTTTATCGGCTCGAGGGTCTGTGCAGGGAAAACTATGCCCACTTTGCCCAGCAATGTAACCAATATGCTGTTGACCATGGCAAGAGCGGTAAATATAAACATACTGCCCATAACCATAAGCAGATCCTGGGTCTGTGGCAGTTGCTTCTTAAACAGCATAGGGTGGAAATCGCACATTCTTTCTATAAATGCAATAGGCAGTATACAGGCCAGCACAAGTGTGGCCATACATACCAAAAGCCATATATTGAAGTTTGCCCCCAGGCCTGCCATTCTTGCCAGCTGTGGCAGGTACAGTCGCAGGCAAACAAAAATTATCAGTCCGCCGCCGATTACATTAAGGCGGTATTTAAGTGGTGTGTTTTTCATTTTTCTCCCTTAAATATATAAATATACATATATTCTAACACTTAACTGTAAATTTAACAATATATGCTTTGTTATTTGCCGCTTTTAGTGTATAATGTGACTATTGAGTTATATTTAGCTTTATGAATATCGGAGGACATTATGGAAAAAAGCAAAGTATATTTTTCTGACATGCGCGCCCTGCCAGGCACAAACCTGCAGGAAAAGCTGGAAAAACTGATTAAAGCAGCTGGTATCGGTGGTATCGATTTTGACGGCAAGTTCACAGCTATCAAAATTCACTTCGGCGAACCAGGCAACCTGGCATTTCTGCGCCCAAACTGGGCAAAAACAGTTGTGGACAAGGTAAAAAGCCTGGGCGGCAAACCATTCCTGACTGACTGCAACACTCTGTATGTTGGCAGAAGAAAAAACGCCCTGGAACATCTGGAATCAGCATATGAAAACGGCTACAGCCCATTTTCAACCGGCTGTCACGTTATTATCGCTGATGGTCTGAAAGGTACAGATGAAACAATTGTGCCAATTGACGGCGAATATGTAAAAGAAGCAAAAATCGGTACAGCCATTATGGACGCTGATATTTTTATCTCTCTTAACCACTTCAAAGGTCACGAAGCCACCGGCTTTGGCGGTGCTATCAAAAACATCGGCATGGGCTGTGGCAGCCGTGCAGGCAAAATGGAACAGCATTACAGCGGCAAACCTGTAATCGACAAGGAAATGTGCCGTTCCTGCCGTATCTGTACAAAAAACTGTGCACACGATGCTATCAGCTTTGACGAAAACCGCAAAGCTTCCATCGACCACAACAAATGTGTTGGCTGTGGCAGATGTATCGGTGCCTGCGCATTTGACGCTATCGCACCAAGTGATGACTCTGCAGAAGACCATCTGAACAGAAAAATGGCTGAATATGCACTGGCTGTTGTAAAAGGCAGACCACACTTCCACATCAGCCTTGTTATCGATGTTTCTCCATACTGCGACTGCCACGCTGAAAACGACGTAGCCATCGTGCCTGACGTAGGTATGTTTGCGTCCTTTGACCCTGTTGCCCTTGACCAGGCCTGCGCAGATGCCTGCAACAGACAGAACGCAATGGTTGGCTCTATGCTGGATGATAAAATCAAAGCCTGTGGCCACGGTCACGACCATTTCCACACAGTAAGCCCTAACACAAACTGGAAGGTGCAGCTGGAACACGCAGAAAAAATTGGTCTCGGTCAGAGAGAATACGAACTGATTGAAGTTAAATAATTTTAAAAGGCGGGGTATCCCGCCTTTTTCATTGCTTTTTAATTATATATAATGTAATATTTATATAGAGAAAAAGTATTTATGAGGAAAAATAATGGCTGTTATTCAACAGACAACTGAAAAAAGGCAGACTGACAAATCGACACGCAAAACCGCAATGGTTCTGCTGGCGGTTTTTATTGCTGTTGTCACCGCTGTGGTTACAATAAAGCTGTTTGGCATACGATATCAGACCAATGACGATGCCACACTGTCCAACATAGCCGCAGGGGCATATGGCGACAGTTTGCATATGGTGTATGTGAATATGTTGTTCAGCCTGATGCTGCGCCCGCTGTATGCGACAGTACAGACCAACTGGTATGTAATCATCCAGCTGGTGCTTGTGGTAATCAGCATAGCGGTGATAATATATCTGCTGATGGACAAAATGGGTGTGCTGGCAGGCAGTGTGATAAGCACAGCCGTTATGGTGGCTTTTGGCCAGCATATTTTCTACACTTTCCAATACACCGAGGCCAGCTTTATAATGCTGACGGCAGGGCTGTTGCTGATTGTACATAACCTGGGTGATTTCAACAAGGGAACACTGATTGGTATCCTGTTGGCACTTATGGGCAGTATGGTGCGCTGGACCAGCTTTTACGCAGTAGGGGCAATGTCTGCACCGCTGCTGCTGTACGGATTTTTCCGTATGGATATGGAAAAGAAGAAAAAAGCTGTTGCCACAATGATATGCCTTTTCACACTGACTTTCGGGGCAAAAATCGTTGATGTTATTTTCTACAAAGCCGATGCAGGCTGGGACGAGTTTACAAAATACAATGCGGCACGTACACAGTACAGCGACTTTAAGGTGCTGGATCTGCCAGAAGAAAACCCTTTCAGAGAAAAAGGCATTTCTGATATAGATTACAAAATGCTGAACAGCTGGGATTTTTACGACGAGGCGAGATTTGACACACCATTATTGGAAGAACTGTCTGCCGGCGGCCAGAAAATCGGTGCCGCAGACCTTGTTATAAAAGCCCTGAAGCAGATTAAAAATATGCTGTGGGGCAAATCCTACCACTGTATGTTTTTGCTTGCAGTTATAATCACCCTGCTGTGCCTGCGACCAAAACTGCCGGTTATTCCGCTTTTGGGTATGTATGGTATGTTCGGCGTGCTGATGCTGTATCTCACCTATGAAATCCGCTTTCCTGAATGGGTAGAGCTGGGGCTGATATGGACAACTGTTATTTTCGGTCTGTACTGCTGTAGTGACCTTGTAAGCAACAAAAAGATTCTTATGGCAATGGCGTCTTCTGTATTGGCGGGGGCACTGTTTTTCAGTTTGCCATCCTATATTGAATTGTATGAAACCTACCAGAACTATGTGCGGTGGACAAAGGAAGAACAGCATTATTTTGACGATATGAGCAGCCATAAGGAAAATATCTATCTGCTGCCTACCTCTTCCATAAATGTGGGGGCAGGATTTGATGTATTTAATCCGCGAAATGACAATTTCTATTCCAACATCGTTGCCTACGGCGGCTGGCTGTCAAGAGCGCCCCACAGAGATGCGGCATTGCATAATTACGGACTGTATCGCCCGTTGGTGGATGCTGTGGACAAGCCAAATGTTTATCTTGGATATCAGAATATCGGCAATGTGGAACTGTATGTAGAGCAGGAACTGGGCTGTAAAGTTTATGCCATAAAAACCGGCGAAAACGCCTTTGCTCCTTATCAGTTGGTGACAGAATTGCCATAGATATTTACAGATTAACCCTTACCTTTTCGGGTGTCAATAAAACAGTTAAAGCCAAGCCGCAAAATGCAGCTTGGCTTTTGTATTTGCTTGTGTTATATAAACCATTGGATAAATTGGGGTTTTACGAGTAGAAAGGGGTTCGGGGAATGTTCCCCGAATAACAATGGCGAAGTCTGCGGAGAGTAAAAATATTTCAAGGGCTTTAGCAGGTTGAAATATTTTTACGAAAATCACGACAGAATTCTTTGGCGAGTGAATGTAATGAACGAGGGGAGAATTCCGTGATTTGTAGCAGACGTAGCATTCCACACTTGTGCGACGCTAGGGGTGTGGGGCGATACGTAACGCCCCACGTTTTGGTTACTTTTGCGCCAAAAGTAACGCCAGCGCAGCGTAAAAAGAGTTTGTGTTTATACA
>JAFZGF010000060.1 GCA_017555565.1 Oscillospiraceae bacterium | reverse complement strand
TACAGTGACACACACTGTATCTTCAACTGCTGGGAAGATGTGAAAGACACAACACTCGCCACAGGCGAAATCGGTGTACATCGTTCACCTATGCTCCCAGATAAAATCAAACAGCAGATTTGTGGTCTGTGCAATATCATTGCTTACGTTACTACCGCACAGGATAAGAGTGGCAACAAGCGTTGGTTCTATCTGTTGGAAGGTAGCCCAACATTGATGTGCAAAGATCAGCTCTATCTGAGAAAAAACTGTCTGCCTGAGAAATTATTTGAGGAGTAAAGAGGGTTCAAAGGAAACCCGATTATTAAATGGATAAATTAAGAGGTCAACGTGGACGAAGAAATAATTTACTTTGAAAACTACGATTACGCAAGTGCTTTAATCGGTGTCAGCCACGATGGCAGAGCTGTATACGATTACGATTTGATGGTCGAGTTTTTAATGAAAAAAGAAAAATTCTCTTACGAAGAAGCTACCGACTGGATAGATTACAACACTTTAAGGGCTTTACCTTACTTTGGCGAAAAAGCACCTATAGTTGTTTATTCAGCAATATAAGAAAGGAACTATAAATGAATGTAGATTACATTAAACAGGGTGACTGCCTTGAGTTAATGAGAAATATCCCGGACAACAGCATTAACCTGCTTTTAACGGATATTCCTTACGATATGGTTAATCGTGAAAGCAACGGTTTGCGAGACTTGGATAAAAAAGACGCAGATGTTCTCACATTTAACCTTGAGTCGTTTGTTCAAGAATGTTACCGAGTTGCAAAAACCACAATTATCTTTTGTGGAGTTAATCAAGTAAGTGAAATTTACAAAGGATTTGCAATTTATCAGCAAAAGAAAAAAGGAACTGTCAGACAGCTTATTTGGAAGAAAACCAATCCTTCACCTATGAACGGTGAATATATTTACCTAAGCGGCATTGAAAACGCAATATGGTTCAAAAAACGCGGTGGTACTTTTAACGCAAGGTGTAAGAACACTGTTTTTGAATATCCAAGCGGAAAACGACAGTATCACCCTACACAAAAGAACTTAAAACTCTTTGAAGAACTTATTAGAGACAACACAAACGAAGGTGACGTTGTATTTGATCCTTGTGTTGGTTCAGGCACAACAGCTATAGCCGCTATTAATACCGGTAGACATTACATAGGTTTTGATATTTCACAGGAATACTGTGATATAGCTGAAAACAGAATTAAAGAGGTGACTAATGTCAAATAAAGAAAAATTCATAGAACTGTACACAAAGTACATCGACAGGCCCGGCAGTAAAGAACTGCTGGCTTGGCTGGAATCAAGCGATTTCTTCACAGCACCTGCCAGCGCAAGATACCACGAAGCATATCCAAGCGGGTTGGTAGAACACTCGCTGAGGGTATGGGATGAACTTATCAGACTGCTGAAAGCATACCCAGAACTCAAGGTAACAGCGGAAACAGCAGCTATCGTAAGTCTACTGCACGATGTATGCAAAATAGGTCTTTACAAAACAGAGCTTCGCAACAAAAAAGACGAATCAGGAATGTGGGTTAAATACCCTGCTTACATTCACAAAGAAGATTTCTGTTTCGGTGGGCATGGTTCAAAATCCGTGTATCTCATTCAGAAATATATGCAACTGACAGACCAAGAAGCAGTAGCTATTAAAAACCACATGGGGGCTTCGGATAACGCTAAAGCATTTGACGCATTTCGTGCTTTCCCACTCGCATTTCTTGTGCATACAGCCGACATGGCTGCAACAATAGACAAATTCAAAGGAGAATAAAAACATGGCAATTAATTTTACTTTTAACCCTTCAGATTATACAGAGAACGATTTCTCAATCATCCCTGTGGGCGATCATCGCGTAAGAATTTTTGAGGTAACTGAAAGAACATTCAGCAGCGGCAATCAGGGCTTTGAAATCACTCTTGAAGTTTCAGGTCACAATTCAAAACTGTGGTTCTACCTTGTACTGGATGCAAACGACCAGAAACGTACAAACCAGCGTCTTGGCGATTTCTTCAACAGCTTCGGTATTACAAACTACAACCTCAATGCTTACAGCACATGGGCTGGCAAAATCGGTGCAGTTCGCGTAAAACACGAAGAATACAACGGCAATATGTCCGCTAAAGTAGCTTTCTGCCTCAGCAAAAAGAAACAGGATTCTCTGCCAGCTTGGGTTGAAAAAGGTAACTCTGCACCAACACCGAATTTTGCACCTGTTGCCGACCAGGGCGACCTGCCATTCTAAGATATGATTCAGCTCCGAGATTATCAGACTGACTTATACCACAAAACCCGTGAAGCTATGGCAAGGGGTAATAAACGTGTCCTTGTCGTAGCTCCTTGCGGGGCGGGTAAATCTTATATTTTCGCTAAGATGGCGGAACAGACGAAAGGTCCTGTGTTGGTGCTTACTCATAGGCAAGAATTGAAGAACCAAACGAGCCGATTATTTGCCGATAACGGCATAAAAAATGCAAGAGTTGAAATGATCCTCACCGAAGCTAACCGATTAGGGCGGTACGAAAAACCCGCCCTTATCATAACCGACGAAGCTCACTTGAGCCGTTCTCATAGCTGGGTTAAAGTGCTTGATTACTACAATACATATACTACAGGGTTTACTGCTACTCCCGTCCGCTTGGATGGCAAACCATTAGGCGACATTTACGACGATATGGTCGAGGGTGTTTCAGTTAAGTGGCTGATAGAAAACGGCAGACTTGCGCCTTATGAATATTACGCCCCGGTCACTGTTGATACAGACGGGCTGAAAGTTCAAGCAGGTGACTATGTTATTAAAGATATCGAACAGCTTATGACTGACAGAGCAATATACTCCAACGCACTGAAAAGCTGGGAGAAGATAGCCAAAGGTGAGAAAACAATCGCTTACTGTGTGTCGGTAAATCACGCGAAAGAAACTGCTGAAATGTTTCGCAAAGCTGGTTACTCCGCAGTTGAACTCGACGGTGGTACACCGCCTAAAAAACGCGCTGAGATAATGCAGAAATTTAGAGATGGCGAAATCGCTGTACTGTGTAACGTAGGTATTATTTCAGAAGGCGTTTCGATAGACGATGTAAGTTGCTGCCTGCTGTTAAGACCGACAGAATCACACGCTCTCTACTGGCAACAGGCTATGAGGTGCATGAGATATACAAAAGGAAAAGTAGCTAAAATCATAGACTGCGTCGGTAATTATTCTCGAAATCCACTGCCAGATATGGATGTGGAGTGGAGTTTAACTCAAAGTGCCAAAAAAACGCGGAAATTTGACGACAACGGTAACTTTTTTATCCGTACCTGTCCTAAGTGTTTCAAGGTGTTTAAGACGGCAAATATCTGCCCTTATTGTGGGCACGAATACCCGTTACACCCGCGTGAAATCAAGGCTCACGAAGATATAGAACTTCAGAGAATAACCGCAGAACAAGCTGAAAAAGCTGAGCAAGAGCGAAAGAAAGCAAGACAAGCTCAAGGCAGAGCACAAACATTTGAAGAACTGCTTGCGATAGGCAGG
>JAFZGF010000059.1 GCA_017555565.1 Oscillospiraceae bacterium | reverse complement strand
GATTCTTCACACCTGCGGTGTTCAGAATGACAGAATTCTGGTTTTGTGGTAATAAGATTCCTCGTCGCTTCGCTCACTCGGAATGACAAAACAATAACCTGTGTGGTTTTACAACGGGCGGATAATATCCGCCCCTACGCGCCAGGTGTAAAATATAAAATTTTGCGGGACGATGTGGGCATCGTCCCCTACGCCGGAGAGGTGGAACGGAGAGGGCGTAGCGCCTTTCCTAATATGAAATATGAATATGCCGACATACACATAACACTCGTGCGCGTTGCGAACGGATGTGAGCAGTAGCGCTACTGTTTGTAAGGCAATATGGTACATATTCCGCGTTTAGGGGTGACGGAGCTGACCGCCGCCGGTGGCGGATAAAGGGAAGCGGAGGAAGGGAAAGTTACGAGCGGACAAGAGTGGCTTTAGACAGTCGCAGTACGCGACGATAACTTTTCAGGGCCGACAGGTGGGGAATCGCTCCGCTACACTCGCAGGACCGGCTCGTGTTTTTGCTACGCAAAACCGCTCGGACGCTACGCTTCCCCACGTTTTGGTTACTTTTGCGCCAAAAGTAACGCCAGCGCAGCGTAAAAAGAGTTTGTGCTTGCACCAAAGCAAAGATTCTTCACACCTGCGGTGTTCAGAATGACAGAATTCTGGTTTTGTGGTAATAAGATTCCTCGTCGCTTCACTCACTCGGAATGACACGGGCGGATAATATCCGCCCCTACGCGCCAGGTGTAAAATATAAAATTTTGCGGTACAATGTGGGCATCGTCCCCTACGTGATATATCAACAACCCTTCGCCCTATTCAAAATTATCCAACTGTTTATAAATTATAAAAAAAGTTAAACTAAAAACCAGGTACAGTATAACGCTGTACCTGGTTTGCATATAGATTTAGTTTTTTATGTTACAGATTTTCAGAATTTGCAGTTGCTTTTTCCGGTATAGACTGCATCAGTCGCTGTGGTATAGGTATGCGCACACCGACAATGGTTTTTACTATCCAGGCGAAGAACAGCAGTACCACCACAGGTATCACGCAGGAAGTCACAATCATTACTGCAATTGCTTCCATAAAATTGTTCACTACATTTTCCAGGCCGCTGACCGCCTTGTTCACACCCTGCTGAAGACCGGACAGTATGCCAAGTCCTGTTTTGTTTGAGCTTTCAGTCTGGGTTTCTATCTGTTCTGTGGCTTGGGTGGCAGAGTCAATGGTCTGCTGGATTGATTCCCGGTATGTATCTTCAATTACAGCCGATGCCTTTACGCTGGCAGGGATAACCAGAGACAGCGCTAACCCCAGCACTACAAGTTTTACTGACCATTGGGCAAGGATGCGTTTTGCTGTCTCGCCTTTAGCGAACAGCCACAGCACAAACAGCCCCAGACCTATTGGCACAAGGAAATACCAGCTGGCGTAGCCGGTGATGATAACCAGGTATTTTTCCAGATAGATGGCACACAGCACTATAAGAAACCAGCCGCTTAAATCAGCGATTTTATTGGCAATAGGTGTAGCTGTGTCCCCTGGTATAAGTGTTATGGCGGCTGAAGCGGCAGTTGAAGCGGCGGTCAGTTCCATAACTGTTTCCTTTTTGGCATCAAGGGACGCTATTGTTTCCCGATGGAATTCGGTGGATGTAAGGGGTTTTGCCACCACAAAAAACGAAATCGCCGCCAGCAGGCCTGCCATCACGGCCCGAATGATTTTATTTCTATTGATTCCAGACATAACCTTTTCCTTTCCTTATCATATATTGTAAAAAATTGTGAAATATTTTCATTTTTATTATAAACAGAAAAATATGTTAAGTTTATGAAAATCGTGGTATACTGAAACCATAAATGTAAGGAGATATGTTATGAAGGTATTGTTGTTTATCGTTCTGGGTGTATTGCTCAGCTGGTGCATGTGGATTAAAGGCATTGGTATTATGCAGAAAAAGATAGCCTTGGCTTTTATCGGTCGCAGGGGCAAAGCACACCGCGGAGCTGCAATGACAGCCGCCACCGGCTGGACAAAGCAAGTTCTGCCGCTGAAAGAGGGGCAGAAATACAGATTCTATTACGATGTAAACCTGACTGACGGCGACATAATAGTGGAAATTATCCACAACAAGCAGGTGATAAAAACCTTTGACGCCCAGAGCCGCACTGCAGTACTGCCAGCAGAAAAAGGCAGATACATAATGGGCACAAAATTTGCAAAGGCCAGCGGCGATTACGAACTGAAGTGGGAGGAAACATGAGCTATACACTTGTAAAAAATGCAATGAAAGATGACAGAACAAGGCTGGGGTATGACCGGCTGGCTGAAAAAACTTTTGGCCTGTCTTTCAGCGGCTGGTATGAAAGCGGCCACTTTGACGGCAGTCATATACCATACACCCTTTTTGACGGTGACAAGGCTGTGGCCAATATTTCTGTAAATCTTATGGATGTGTGCTTTGGCGGACAGATTAAAAAATATATCCAGCTGGGCACAGTTATGACTGACCCGGATTACAGAGGCCAGGGCCTGCAGAAAATACTCTTTGATGAAATTTTAAAAGACTTTGAGGGCAAATATGACTGTATGTTGCTGTTTGCCAACAGAAAGGTGCTGGAATTTTATCCGAAGCTGGGTTTTGAAAAAGAAAGATATTATGATTTTTCTGCTACAATACCTGCCGCCGACTGCGAAATCAGAAAATTGGATATGTCCAATGCTGAAGACGTGGCTTTTTTCAGAAAATTATACGATATGGGCAACCCCTACTCTGCTTTGGAAGTAAAAAACGGTTTCGCCCTTGAAATGTTCTACTGCGGCGGACCATATGCAGACAATGTGTTCTATATCCCACAGTACAATGTGGCTGTGGTGGCTGAAGAAGATGGCGATGCTATAATCTGCCTGGATATTCTGGGAGAAAAGGTTACCGACATAAAAGATATTATGTCTGCTTTCGGCAAAGAAAAGCTGATAATGGGCTTTACCCCTGCTGACTGTGGCGGTTTTGCTGTGAAAGAAAATACAGACGATGACACAACACTGTTTATTCTTAAAGGCAGCAAAAACATCTTCAGCAAAAATCAGCTTTTGTTCCCGATGATTGCACATACATAGGAGATAAAATGGAAAATATAAAAAAGATTATCACTTCATTTTTACAGGACTATAAAAACGAAGATTATTTTATCGGTGCCATACTTACCGGCAGTTATGCCACAGGCAACAATGATATAAACAGCGATATAGATCTTTTTATAATAACAAAAGACAGCACGCCATGGCGTGAGCGCGGCAACAGGCTGATTGACGGATATATGGTGGAATATTTTATAAACCCACTGCGACAGGTGGTAAAAGAATTTGATGAAGGCTTTGCCACAGGAAATATTGCCACCACACTGATGTTTGCGGGCAGTGTAATTCTGTGGGATACCGACGGTATTGTGACAGGGCTGGTGGAAAGAGCAAAAAGTGAGCTGGGCAAGCCTGTTGCACCGGCTTCCGGCTTTAAATGGAATTCCAACTGCTACAATGTGTGGCATTCCTTTACACAGCTGGATGAAAAATATATAAAAGGCGCTGATATAGACTTTACATACAATATTTTTCTGACCAATGTTATCTCTGCCCATTTTTCCAACAGGGGAATACCCGGGCTGTCTATGCACAAAATCGAAAGAATACTGACCGACCAACAGTATCGAAAGAAATACAACAATGCCAAACTGCCTGAAAGGGAATTCTGCGAAAAATTGGTAAAATGTTTTGATGAAAAAGATTATCATAAAAAACACCTGTGCGCTAAGGAATTGTATGACTACTATATGGCGCAGAACAGTAATTTTGACATAAATAACTATTCTTTCAGAAGCAGTATATGACAGAAAGGTGCAAAATGGAAAAACTGTACAGACAGATAAAAGAATATGTGCCATACAACCGGCAGGAAGCAGCTGACAAACGGCTGATGCTACAGTTTATGGAGCGAAACCCTGATGCGCTGAACCGAGAAAACCTGGCGGGGCATTTTGCCACCAGCGCCTGGGTGGTGAATCCACAGCGCACAAAAGTGCTGATGATTTACCACAACATATACAAATCCTGGTCCTGGGCAGGAGGCCACGCCGATGGCGAACAAGACCTGCTGGCTGTGGTGCGCAGGGAAATAGCAGAAGAAACCGGGCTGACAGATATGAAACTGCTGTGCGACGGTATTTTTGCCATAAATGTGCTGACTGTGGAAAGACATATCAAAAAAGGCAAGGCAGTGGCTGGTCATCTGCATCTTGATGTGGACTGGCTGTTTGAAGCTGATGACAGCCTGCCCCTGCGCATTAAAGAAGACGAAAACAGCGCTGTGGGCTGGGTGAATATTACCGACATCAACACAGCGGTCAACGAAGAAAAAATGAAGCCGATTTATGCCCTGCTGTGTGAAAAGGCGAAGAAGTATTGAAGGTGCAAAACCTTTTAATGGTCACCTGGGCGAAAATAGTTCGCTATCCGAAAGGGGTTCGGGGATTATTCCCCGAACCCCTTTCTGTATGGTTACTAATTACTGCACGACATCACTTTTTTAATTCTACAAACAAAAACGGACAGCTTTCTGTCCGTTTTTATTTTTGTTACAATTATTTTTTGAAAACTGCCAGCTGGTCTACTGAAAGACGTGGGCGTGCAGGTGGGTCGATGTCTGGGTAGCCTACTGAAATTACACATACAATTTCAAGGCTGTCGTCAATTTCAAAATATTCTCTGATGGCAGGTTCGTTGTAGATACCCATAATCAGAGTGCCAAAGCCCATATCAAGAGCTTTGAGGCAGAGTGTCTGCACAGCGATACCGTTGTCAAAATATGTGAAGCCGTCACCCAGATGTGAACGTGCCACGCCGTCTTTACCGTAGCCGGATGTGCCTTTTTTAACGCAGGAAACTATCAGCACAGGGGCGTTGATTACATTGTTTTTGTTGAATTCAGGCAGCATATCTGCCACAGCGTCGCGGGCTTCGCCCATAGCCACAAAGTAACGGGATGGCTGGCTGTTTGTCCAGGATGGTGCCTGGCTTGCGGCCCACAGCAGTTCCTTTATCTGTTCTTCACTTACCGGCTGGTCTTTGTATTTACGGATACTGCGTCTGTCAAAAATAGCTTTGTTAAGTTCCATAATATATCTCCCTTATCTTATAAAATTCATTCTCTGTGGTTTTTCTTTTTCCGGCAGGCCGAATTTTTCTTTGCCCAGGGCAATACTTTTCATAAGAAAAGCCATATTGGCCGCCAGAGTGCGCATCTGCTGCAGACCTTCGGTGTCGTTTTCAGCTTCGCCCGGAGCTGCGCCGTGGACACCGTTCCAGTACTGACCGGATGCCACCGGCATACCGCTGATGGTGAAGTATTTGTTCAGCTGGTCAAAGGTAGTTGTCTGTCCACCACGGCGTGCCACAGAAACCGCTGCCCCTACCTTCATGCGCAGGTCAGCGCTGTTGGAGTAAAACAGTCTGTCCATAAAGGAAACCACGGTGCCGTTGGCAGATGCATAGTAAACAGGACTGCCTACCACAAGGCCGTCTGCTTCTGCCAGTTTCTGGCTTGCCTGCACCACAATATCGTCAAACACACAGTGGCCCAGCTGTCTGCATTTGCCGCAGGCGATACAGCCGCGAATATCCTTGCCTCCGATGTGGAGAAGTTCAGTTTCAATACCCTGGTTTTCAAAAACCTTTATCATTTCATTCAAGGCTATGGCAGTGTTTCCATCCTTGCGTGGACTGCCGTTTATCAGCAAAACTTTCATAATTCACCTCAAAATATATTCTTAATTTAATTGTATCATCTCTGTCAATATGCAAAAAGCCACGGGAGTGCCGTGGCTTTTGTAAATATTAAATCAAAATCTGGCTGTCAGCCTTGTGGTGTTGATATGCACTCGGCTGCGGGTGTTTTCAATTGAATAATGAAGCAGTGCGTGGGCCAGCAGAGTCTGGGCCGGCCAATAGGCATATATGCACAGCACCCAGGCAAGTCGGCTTGGTGTACCAAACAGGTACAGCATAAGCATAACATCTGAAAACAGGAACATTGTGCTGCTGACCGCTATCAGCAAGCGGGACATCGTCTGCTGTGCCAGAAAATTACTTACGGATTTGCCGGCCATAAACGAAATTATAACTGCATAGACCATAAGTCCTTTTTCAAGCAAAGGGTCAGCCACATTTATAAATGGATTGCCGATTACCACTATCACAGAAACAACCGACAGCGGCAGGCTGATCATCAGATCTGACCTGTGTGGCTTTTCTATCATATAAAAGCCTACAAGATACATTATGTGGCCAAGGGCGAAGAATATTACCCCGTATTCAAAAACCACAGCCAGCAGAATATCGGCTATCATACCAATGAACAGCCCTGCGAATATAAACACAACCGGTTTTATATTATTTATTCTGCTTTTAACTGCATATGTAAGGTTTACCCCACCCAAAAGTACAAACCAGAAGCTGGTAAACCCTTTGAAAACCGCATTGCCATAACCGCCAAAGCGGTCATAACAAACAAGACAAACCATTGCGCAGACAAACAGCACAATGTTTGCAATTCTATATTTTCTGTATATATAACTCATTGTTTTTACTTCTAATTAATGTTCTGCCCAGTCAAGACTGCGGCCAACTGCCTTGTGCCAGCCTTTAACCAGTTTTTCGCGTTTTTCTTCTGTCATATCCGGTGTGAATATCTTGTCGCACCAGTCGCCGGTCTTCAACTCTTCACGGCTGTTCCACAGACCTGTGGCCAGACCTGCAAGATATGCAGCACCCAGGGCTGTAGTTTCTTTTACTATAGGGCGCTGAACTTTTTTATCCAGAATATCAGCCTGGAACTGCATAAGGAATGCATCGCGGGAAGCACCGCCGTCCACATTGAGAACATTGAGAGCCATACCGGTGTCTTTTTCCATAGCTTTTACAAGGTCAAGGGACTGATATGCAATACTTTCCTGAGCGGCACGGATGATGTGTTCGCGCTTTGTGCCACGGGTAATACCAACTATTGCACCGCGGGCATACATATCCCAGTAAGGTGCGCCAAGACCAGTGAAAGCAGGAATCAGATATACACCGCCGGTGTCAGAAACTTTCTGTGCATAGTATTCGGCATCGCGGCTTTCTGTAAGGAAGCGCATTTCGTCTCTCAGCCACTGTATTACAGCGCCGCCTACGAAAACAGAACCTTCAAGGGCGTATTCAACCTTGCCGTCAATACCAACAGCAATTGTGGTAACAAGGCCGGAGTTTGACTGATAAGGAGTTGTGCCGGTGTTCATCAGCAAAAAGCAACCTGTGCCGTATGTATTTTTGGCATCACCCTTTTCAAAGCATCTCTGGCCGAAAAGTGCAGCCTGCTGGTCGCCTGCAATACCGGAAATAGGAATTGAAACACCCTGAATATCGGCATAGCCGTAGATATGACTGCTTGGCAGTACCTGCGGCAGAATTGAAGCAGGAATATCCAGTTCTTCCAGCAGTTTTTTGTCCCATTCAAGTGTGTGGATGTTGAACAGCATTGTGCGGGAAGCGTTTGTATAGTCGGTAACGTGAACCTTGCCGCCGGTCAGTTTGTAAACCAGCCAGGAGTCGATTGTGCCGAAAAGGATTTCGCCTTTTTCAGCTTTTTCACGCACGCCTTCCACATTGTCCAGAATCCATTTGATTTTTGTGCCGGAGAAGTAGGCGTCTACTACCAGGCCGGTGCTTTCCTTGATGTATTTGTCAAGGCCGCGGGCAACAAGACCGTCACAGATGTCAGCTGTGCGGCGGCACTGCCATACAATAGCATTGTAAACAGGGCGGCCTGTGGTTTTGTCCCACAGAACTGTGGTTTCGCGCTGGTTTGTGATGCCGATACCTGCAATTTCAGCAGGGTCGATACCGCTTTTTACAATGGCTTCGATCATAACGCCGTACTGTGAGGAATAAATTTCCACAGCGTCGTGTTCCACCCAGCCTTCTTTAGGGTAAATCTGTGTGAATTCTTTCTGGGCCATCGCCACGATTTTCTGATTTTTGTCAAATATAATTGCACGGGATGAAGTGGTACCCTGGTCCAGGGCCAGTACATATTTCTTTTCCATAACTTCTCCTTTATTAACTTTAATTCTTGTTTTTATTCTATCATAGGTTATTGATGTTGACAAACATAAATTGTCTCTGTTACTCTTAAATAAAGAAAGGGGTGGTGATATGTCGCTGATTGAAATAAAAAATCTTACCTTTGGCTATGATAACGGCACAGACAATATTTTTGACGATGTTTCATTTACCCTTGATACCAGCTGGCATACCGGGCTGGCCGGCAGGAATGGCCGCGGAAAAACCACCCTGATGAATCTTATGCTGGGCAGATATGAGTACCGCGGCAGAATTTCTGCCGATGTGAACTTTCAGTACTTCCCATTTGAAGTGGAAGATGAAAACAGCCTGGCCATTGACCTTGTAACAGATATCTCCCATTGTGAAGACTGGCAGGCCCGCAGGGAGCTGGGGCTTCTGGGTGTCAGCGAAGACAGTTTTTATCTGCCATTCGCCTTACTGTCCAAGGGGCAACAGACCAAAGTTATGCTTGCGGCCCTGTTTCTGAAAGAAAACGGATTTTTGCTGATAGACGAGCCTACAAACCATCTGGATACGGCTGGCAGACAGCAGCTGGCAAAGTATCTGCAGACCAAAAGCGGATACATCATTGTCAGCCACGACCGAGTGTTTCTTGATGGGTGTACCGACCACACCTTATATATCGGCCGCAGCGATATAATGCTACAGAAATGTTCTTTTCTGCAATTCTGGGAAAATATGCAAAAGCAGGACAAATACGAGCAGGACAGAAACAAAACACTTAAAAAAGATATAAAACGATTGGAAGCCTCTTTTAAACAGAGCGAAAGCTGGTCGGCCAAAGCCGAAAAAGGCAAATACAAAACTGCTGATACCCAGGGAATGCTGGACCGCGGCTTTATGGGCCACAAGGCAGAAAAAATGATGCAGAGCGCCAAGAATATCCAGGCCAGACAGCAGAAAGCCATAGAAGAAAAGCAGTCACTTTTAAAAAACAGCGAATTCAGCGAAGACCTGAAGCTGGCTGTACTGCCATTGCCCCCAAAAGGCTTTTACTGCGAAAATGTAGTCGTAAGTTACCCAGGCAAACCGCTGATTGACAATCTGTCTTTCAGCATAAAACAAGGTGACAGACTGCTGATAAAAGGCGGCAACGGCACCGGAAAAACCAGTCTGTTCAACTGTATCGCAGGCCTGCGGAACAATTACAGCGGCATAATTTACAGACAGAACGGAATAGTGATATCCTATCTCACCCAGGACACATCATTTTTAAAGGGCAGCATATGGGAATATGTGGATAAAAACGGGCTGGACAGAGCTTTGTTCGGTGCGATTATGAGAAAGCTGGACTTTTCCCGTTCCCTTTTTGAAACTGATATGTCCACCTACAGCCAGGGGCAGAAGAAAAAAGTGCTGGTGGCGGCCAGCCTTTCATCAAAAGCCCATATCTATCTATGGGACGAACCGCTGAACTACCTGGATCTGTACTGCCGTAACCAGCTGGAAAATCTGCTGGTCAGCTGCAAACCGACAATGATTTTTTCAGAGCACGACCAGGCATTTTGCACTGCCGTAACCACAAAAATAATAGAAATATAAAACAGCAGAATTTTCGCCTTTTTTGATACATTCCATTCTCTTCCCATATGAACATCGATATATTGAACAGTATGTGTTTTATGTTATAATAAAAGCAAAGCGCACAGGAGATTTTGTTAAATGACGGATAATGATTTTGTTGTTTCCAATGGTGTATTGAAAGACTATACAGGTAATGATAGCGATATCACAGTGCCAAATGGAGTAACTTCTATTGGCCTTACCTTTACAATGTCTAAAACTCTTACAAGTATAAGTTTACCCGACAGTTTGAAAACTATTGACTTTTTGGCTTTCGATGGATGTGAGAATCTAAAAAAAATAACTTTGCCCGACAAACTGCATACAATCAGAAACGATGCTTTTGAGGGATGTGTAAATCTCAAAAGTATCGTGTTGCCAGAAAGTGTAAATCTGATTGAATACAGGGCTTTTTATGGTTGCAAAAACCTGGAGATATGTATAGAAGGCACTCCTGTTTGTGAAGAAGGTTCTTTATTTGGTGTAAAAAAAATTATTGCACCAGAATTATCATTGTCAAGTTTTACAAGTATAAAAGAGAAAAGATCGGCTGTAAGAGGTTTTTTATCAAACAGATCCAGATATAAAAACAAATCTGTTGTTGATGAGTATAAAATATATATTTTGAAACAAAAGAAAATGATTATTTCTGAAATTTTTGCAGATGACGATGTTCGGGCCCTGTCTTCATATCTCGAAATAAAAAAGAATAACATAAAAAGCTTCAGATATGAATATTTACAGCCTGCAAAAGCAGCGGATGCAGTAAAATGTATAGATTTTCTTCTTGAATGGGAAGACAGAAATATCTTGACAATATATCAACTACAGGATATCACAGAATTTTTATAATTATTATAATTAACAAATAAAAACAAACCTATCAGCAATTCATAGAAAGCTGATAGGTTCTTTTTGCATATTTCCCCTTTTCTTTCCCACAATAAGTAAAAAACAAATGGGAGAAATATTATGCGAGCAACCGGAGTTGTGAGAAGAATAGATGATCTGGGGCGTATTGTCATACCAAAAGAAATACGCCGTACAATGCGAATGAAAGAGGGCGACCCCCTGGAGATTTTTACCGGCAACAGCGGTGAAATTATGCTGAAGAAATATTCCATGATGGAAGGGCTGTCCAGCCTGGGTCAGAACTATGCCGACAGTCTGTACAAAGTCAGCGGGCTGGCCTGCGCCATATGCGATACCGACAGAGTGGTGGCCTATGCCGGCCAGGGCAAAAAGGATGCCATGGATATGCCGGTGACAAAGGATGTGGAAGAAGTGATATCCAGCCGTATGTCCTACTTTAAGCAGTTTCCAAACGAAAAGAACATATATACGCACAACGGTGCAAGTGTGGCAGCTGTGGGGATGACCCCGGTTATAAACGGTGGCGACTGTGCAGGCGCAATTGCCCTGCTGGCAGAAAATGGTCAGGTACTGACCGACAGCCAGAAAAAGCTGCTGGTACTGACAGCTGCACTGCTGGCAGGTAATCTGGAGGGGTAAGGGTTAGTTAGGCTTCATAGGTAACATAATAGCCATTTATGGATGTTGTCAAAACAGACAATACACTGCCTGCTATTCTACGAAGGTAACAGTGGGAAGATTCTTCGCAGATAAAGTCTGCTCAGAATGACAGCGCGGCAGTTTGTGTAATTGTAACGGTCAGTCAGGGACGCCTGCCCCTACACGAAATTTTTATTTGATTTCTTTTTATAGTGGGCGGGATGGAAACCCGTCCCCTACGCGGTTTGTGTAAAACACAGTCTTTTGCATAAAAAACGGGCGGATAATATCCGCCCCTACGCGGTTTGTGCAAGGCACAGACTTTTGTGGGAAAGCCGCATAACACTTATGGCCACCTGCAGATTATACGCCATACTATATACCAAAACAAAAAGCACCGCTTAAGCGGTGCTTTGGTTTTAAACATATTTGTTGTTTGGGTTGTACACTGTATGTGTAATAAGGTAGTCCAGCCATTCGCGGTAGCCTGAAGGTGACAGATGTATGCCGTCGCTGGCTGCAATATCTTCGCGCAAGTAGCCGCTGGAACTTTTCAGCACATCATACAGATTGATAAGTGCCAGATTTTCTTCCACACACATTTTTGCAATCAGCTGGTTGGCCTGATAGATTCTGTCAAAGGAAAGACGTGATTCTTTCCGGCTTTTCCATGCCGCAACAGGTGTAATTGTTGTTACATAAATCTGTGTATTTGGACTTGTCCGTCTGATTTTATCAACCAACTGATAGTAAGTAACAATAAAATCTTCCGGTGACATGGACATAAGGGCGTTTGTACCCAATGTGAGATACATTTTGCCAGGCTGTACCTGTTCGATTACTGCCCATACATCAACCGGGCCGCCGCCTGCGTCTACGTGGACACCAGGCTGCAGGAAAGAACGTGGTGACATACTGCGCTGTGTGAGATAACCGGCTTTGGAATCTTTAAGTTCGAGAGATGAGTTGTAAACCTTGAAGCCGTCTGCAAGACTGTCGCCAAGAAACAGAACATCATCAAAATAAGAGATGTCCACCCTGCCGTTTTCCATAACCTGAACCATGGAAAGTTCTGGCAGTGCTTCTTCTGTGTTGATGGTTTTTGCTACTTCGCCTTCGAAACCATACCAGCTTTCTGCCTGCTTGGTCACGCTTGTGTTTGGCTGCTGGATATTTTGATTGCCGGAAGCAACCACCTTTGTGATGCCGCCAGCCATAAATTCAACAACCTGTACTATAATAAAAGAACACACAAGAACAAATGCCGCCATGCAGCTGTACATAAGCATTTTTCTGCGTTTCTGCCGTTTTCTATATTTAAGTTTCTCCTCTGGAGTTCTGTATTTTGCCAAAATATCACCTCTGCAAATATTCTACCTATAGATTATATTAGATTAAAAAAACGATTTCAAGGGGGTATGTGTAACTATCGTCAAATTTTCACAAAGGGTTACAGAATTGTAATAATTACAGCAAATTATGGTATGCCGTGATTGGGGATGTAATGGAAAAAGGGGCTGTCTTGCGACAGTCCCTTTTTCGTTTGGAGTCAATAATATGATTGAATATTAATATTTGATTGGACGAGCTACATAGCTTGTATGAAGGATTTCATGAGCTTTGTGGCTGCCTGGTTCGCCCAGGAATTCTTTGTACAGAGCCTGTACTTCCTGGTTCATATGGGATTTTCTCAGTGTCATTCTTTCGTCCTGTGTGTACAGAGCGCCAGCACGGAGAGATTTGAGGTCTACAAAGTTTCTTACGCTTGCAGGCTGTGTTGGCTGACCACCACCGTTGATACAGCCACCTGGGCAAGCCATAACTTCGATAAAGTCATACTGAGCTTCACCGTTGCGAACTTTTGTAAGGATTTCTTTAGCATTTGCAAGGCCGGAAACTGCTGCAACTCTGATTGTTTTGCCAGCCAGTGTGTAAACAGCTTCTTTGATGCCTTTGTCTGTGCCACGAACTTCCATAAATTCTGGTTTTTCCAGTTCTTTGCCTGTGAGAACTTCTGCAGCTGTACGCAGAGCAGCTTCCATAACACCACCGGATGCACCGAAGATGTGGCCTGCACCTGAAGCTTCACCCATTACTTTATCAAAGTCTTCGTCTGGCAGACGGTCGAATTTGATACCTGCTTTTTCGATCATGCGTGCAAATTCTCTTGTTGTGATTGCTACGTCAACGTCTGGAACGCCTGCAGCAGACTGGTCTTCACGACCAACTTCGAATTTTTTAGCTACACATGGCATAACTGCAACAACAACGATGTCTTTTGGATCAAGACCCATTTTCTGTGCGTAGTATGTTTTTGCTACTGCACCGAACATCTGCTGTGGTGATTTGCAGGATGACAGGTTTGGAATAAAGTCTGGGAAGTATGTTTCACAGTATTTTACCCAACCTGGTGAACATGAAGTGATAAGAGGCATTGCGCCGCCTTCTGTAAATCTGTGGAGGAATTCTGTTGCTTCTTCCATAATTGTAAGGTCAGCAGCAAAGTCTGTGTCGAATACTTTGTCAAAGCCAAGGCGACGGGCAGCAGCAACCATTTTGCCCTGTACGTTTGTGCCGATAGGCATGTTGAAGCATTCGCCCAGTGTTGCACGGATAGATGGAGCTGTCTGTACAACAACGTGTTTTGTTGGGTCTGCAAGAGCTGCCCAAACTTTATCTGTATCGTCTTTTTCAGCGATAGCGCCTGTTGGACATACTACGATACACTGACCGCAAGATACACAGGAAGTGTTGTCCAGTGGCTGTTCGAATGCGGAAGCGATGTGTGTTTCGAAACCACGTTCGTTAGCGCCGATAACGCCGATGCCCTGTGTAACGCCACAAGCTGCTACACAACGACGGCAGAGGATACATTTGGAGTTGTCACGGTACATATGAGCTGCGGAATCGTCAACTGGCCATTCCATGTTCATACCGGACCAAGCTTTTGTATCTTTGATACCGTAATCTTTAGCAAGTTTCTGCAGTTCGCAGTCACCGCTTCTTACACAACCCAGACAGTCCTGGTTATGTGTGGAGAGAACCAGTTCCAGGTTCATTTTTCTTGCTTTCTGTACTTTTTCTGTGTTTGTAAACACTTCCATACCGTCAGCAACTGGGTATACACAAGCTGTAACCATGCCGCGCATACCTTTTACTTCAACAACGCAGATACGGCAAGCGCCGATTTCGTTGATGTCTTTGAGATAGCAGAGAGTTGGGATATCAATACCTGCTTTGTAAGCAGCTTCGAGAATAGTAGAACCTGCAGGTACTTCAACTTCTATGCCGTTAATTTTAACTTTAACCATATCCATAGTAAACTTTTCCTCCTGTCCTTATTCTCTAACGATAGCATTGAACTTACAACCGTTCAAACATGCGCCACACTTGATACATTTAGCTGGATCGATAACGTGTGGATTTCTTACATCACCGCTGATAGCGCCAACAGGACATACACGTTTACACAGAGTACAGCCTTTACATTTGTCTTCGATGATTCTGTATGTGAGAAGGTCTTTACATACGCCAGCAGGACATTTTTTGTCAACAATATGTGCTTCATATTCTGCACGGAAGTGCTGGAGTGTGGACAGAACAGGGTTTGGAGCAGACTGACCCAGACCGCAGGCAGAGTTTTCTTTGATGAATCTTGCCAGTTCTTCGATTCTGTCAAGGTCTTCCAGTTCGCCGTTGCCGGATGTGATTTTGTCCAGCAGTTCAAGCAGACGTTTTGTACCGATACGGCAAGGTGCACATTTACCGCAGGATTCTTCAACTGTGAATTCCAGGAAGAATTTAGCGATGTCAACCATACATGTATCTTCGTCCATAACGATAAGACCACCGGAACCCATCATAGAGCCCAGAGCGATCAGGCTGTCATAGTCCATTGGAGTGTCGATAAGGGAAGCTGGGATACAGCCGCCGGAAGGGCCACCTGTCTGTGCAGCTTTGAATTTTTTGCCGTTAGGGATGCCGCCGCCGATATCTTCGATAACAGTTCTCAGTGTTGTACCCATTGGGATTTCAACCAGACCTGTGTTTTTGATTTTACCGCCGAGAGCGAATACTTTTGTACCTGTGGATTTTTCTGTACCGATTGTTCTGAACCAGTCAGCACCGTTCAGGATAATCTGTGGGATGTTTGCGTAAGTTTCAACGTTGTTGAGGATAGTTGGTTTGCCGAACAGACCTTTTACTGCTGGGTAAGGAGGACGTGGGCGTGGTTCGCCACGGTGGCCTTCGATGGAGTTCATCAGAGCTGTTTCTTCACCGCAAACGAATGCGCCTGCACCCAGTTTGATTTCCATGTCGTATTCGAAACCTGTGCCGAAGATGTCTTTGCCCAGCAGGCCGTATTCTCTGGCGTCGTCGATAGCTTTCTGCAGACGCTGTACAGCGATTGGGTATTCAGCACGGATGTATACATAACCTTTTGTTGCGCCGATAGCATAAGCTGCGATAGCCATAGCTTCGATAACTGCGTGTGGGTCACCTTCCAGGATGGAACGGTCCATAAATGCACCTGGGTCACCTTCGTCAGCGTTACATGCAACATATTTCTGGTCAGCTTTGTTTACAGCTGCCAGCTGCCATTTTCTACCTGTTGGGAAGCCGCCGCCGCCACGACCGCGCAGACCGGAGTCGAGGATTGTCTGGCAAACCTGTTCAGGTGTCATTTCTGTAAGAACTTTACCCAGGGCAGCATAGCCGTCGTAACCGATGTATTCTTCGATATTGTCTGGGTCGATTCTACCACAGTTTCTAAGAGCAACACGCATCTGGTGTTTGTAGAATTCTGTGTCGTTCAGGGATTTGATTGTGTCGCCCTGAACTGTTTCATCATAAAGCAGACGTGTAACAACACGGCCTTTCAGCAGGTGTTCGTCAACGATTTCTTTTACGTCTTCTGGTTTAACCATTGAGTAAAAGCTGCCTTCTGGATATACAACAACAATTGGACCAAGAGCACACAGACCAAAACAACCTGTTTTGATAACTTTTACTTCTTCGTGGAGGCCAACTGCTGCAATTTCTGCATTGAATGCATCAATGATTTTCTGTGAGCCTGAGGAGGTACAGCCTGTACCGCCACAAACCATAACATGGCTTCTAAACATTCTTTACCTCTCCTTATTATTCAGCTACTGCATCTTTAAGGGCACCGATTGTGAATTCTGTTACTGGTTTTTTGCCGATAACGTGTTCGGAAACAACTCTTGCAACTTTTTCAGCGTCCATTTTAACATAAGTAGTTTTTGTATCACCTTCGTAGATTTCTACAACTGGTTCGTACTGGCAGATACCGATACAGCCTGTCTGTGAAACAACAGCGTGTGTGATTTCTCTTGCTGCCAGTTCTTCTGTAAATGCGTTAAGCACTGGGCGTGCGCCTGCAGCGATACCGCATGTAGCCATACCTACGAGAATACGCATTTTGCCTTCTGCGCCGTCTCTTGTGTTTACAGAGGCTTTCATTTTATTTCTGATAGCCTGCAGTTCCCGTAAACTTTTCATGATTAATATCTCCTTTTAAATATTTCAAATTGATTTTCTTCAATGAACTCTTTTATCCACCGGACAACCATCGGGTCTGAGAGGGGCGCCCCCTCCATTATCTCCTTCAGCTGGCGTGTGTCGCAGACGAAAGACTCTTCACCCCGGCTGGCTGTGTAGACAAAGTCTATATCCTCGTTCATCTGAATAAGGATAGCCACTGTGTCCCATATATCACCCAGCGGTGTGCAGTCGATATTGGATGTGTCAAACACTGCTTTCACGGTAGTGCCCACACCAACAGCTGACTGAATGTCAAAACTGCCGCCGGTCTGTTCTGCCGCCATTTTGAACAGCGGTATACCCAGGCCCACCTTGCGGGTAGTGCGGGATGTGAAAAATGGGTTTGTTACATTTTCCAGTGTCTGCCGGTCCATGCCCTTGCCATTGTCTTTTATGGTGATGGAAAGCATTTTATTGTTTTCGCCGTATACCGCAATATCTATTTCGATAAGGCTGGCTGCGGCCACCACAGAGTTCTGGGCAATGTCCAGTATGTTTAAAGAAAGTTCCTGCATAGTCTAATTAATCCCGATATTTAGCCAGAATAGCATCCAGTTCACTGCCATCTTCTTTAAGACGACCGTAAACGTCTTCGTTAACTGTGAAAACAGGTGCAAGACCGCATGCGCCGATGCAACGGGAAGCTTCCAGGGAGAACTTGCCGTCCAGCTGACAGTCGCCGTTTGCGATGCCCAGTTTTTCTTCCAGTTTAGCAAGGATTTTGCCGCTGCCTTTTACGTAGCAAGCTGTACCAAGGCAAACTGCGATTTTGTATTTGCCTTTTGGAGAAAGGGAGAACTGTGCATAGAATGTAGCTATGCCGTAGATTTCTTCCAGACTTCTGCCTGTGCCTTCAGCTACTATTCTCAGAACTTCTACTGGCAGATAGCCGTAAATTTCCTGAGCAAACTGCAGTGCTGGCATTGCTGCGCCAGGTTTTTTGCCATTTTCTTCCAGCCATGCTCTGAGCTGTGCTTCCTGCTCAGGTGTGCCGGAGAATGGCAGTTTTGAAATTTTCTTCATATTATCCTCCTATTTAATTTGTTATCCGTATTCGATAATTTAAGTTTTACAAAATAACAAAAATTAACCTATTTATACATACTAATTATACCAAATAAATAAAATTGTATCTATAGTTTTTTACGGATATTTATGGTTTTTTTCTGCTTTTTGGCATTTTCTACAGATTACCAAAAAATAAGCTGTAAATATATAGATTTTTTATATGTTTTTTATAATAATATATGTTATAATTATAGCGTATATAGTGTTTTTGTACAAGTTTCTATCGATAAACGAATATAAAAACTCAAATTCAAATTATCAAATATTTGATATATTTATATATATTTGTATAATTAAATCATAGGAGAACGTTATGAAAATCAAAGACATAGCACAGCTGCTGAATGCTGAAATACTCACACCTGAAATCAGCCTTGAAACAGAGGTTCATACTGCCTGCGGCAGCGATATGATGAGCGACGTACTGGCATATGTAAAAGACCAGGCTGTTCTGATTACAGGGCTGAACAACCCACAGGTTATCCGCACAGCCGATATGATGGATATGGTGTGCGTTGTGTATGTGCGCGGCAAAAGACCGGACGCACTGTCTCTGGAGCTGGCTGTTGACAGCAACATCTGTGTAATGACAACCAAAACACCTATGTTTGCCTGCTGTGGCATTCTTTATGAAAACGGACTGAGAGGTGCATAAAGTGGAACCGATTAAGTTTAACTACACAGTTCCCGGCGATGATTTTACAGCTGCTGGTCAGGCATCTACTGACCTGAAAAGAAAGCTGAAAACAATGGGTGTAGACTCAAAAAGCCTGCGCAACATCAATATTTCACTGTATGAAGGTGAAATCAACCTGGCCATCCACGCAGGTGGCGGCGAAATTACCGTGCTGGTTTTCCCGGATAAAGTGGAAATGTACCTGGACGACAACGGCCCGGGTATTGTAGATATTGAACTGGCGCTGACCGAAGGTTATTCAGGTGCCAGTGATGCAGTGCGCTCTCTTGGTTTCGGCGCAGGTATGGGTCTGCCTAATATGAAAAAATATGCAGATGAGTTTTACATAGAAAGCGAAGTAGGCAAAGGCACCCATATAAAAATGATCGTTCATCTGCAGTAAAAAATTTTAAAAACAAACAGATAAAATTTTATCCCTTTATGGACTACATCCTACTGGAAAGGAATTTATGTCAAATACATATACTCATTCGGTAACTCTGGATAAGGATTTATGCCAGGGTTGTATCAACTGTATAAAGCGATGCCCTACAGAAGCCATACGCGTAAGAAACGGCAAAGCCATTATTCTTAAAGAACGCTGTATAGACTGCGGCGAGTGTGTCCGTGTATGTCCACACCACGCAAAAAAAGTTATACACAATGTTCTGTCAGATTACAGTCATTTCAAACACCTTGTAGCACTGCCTGCCCCAAGTCTGTATGCCCAGTTCAACAACCTGCACGACACAGAAATCGTGCTGGCAGGTTTGCTGGATATCGGCTTTGACAGCTTTTATGAAGTTGCCCGGGCTGCTGAGCTGGTAAGCGACGCCACAAGAAAAATCATAGATAAAATACCAAAGCCTGTTATTTCTTCTGCCTGCCCGGCAGTTGTAAGGCTTATTAAGGTGCGCTTTCCTCATCTGATTGAACACGTGCTGCCATTTGTTTCACCTATGGAACTGGCCGCCCGCCTGGCAAAGCAGGAAATTATGGAAAAGACCGGACTTGCTGAAGAAGAAATCGGCTGTATCTTTATTTCACCTTGCCCTGCAAAAATAACAGCCATAAACAACCCTATCGGCTCGTCCAAAACATATGTTGACGGGGCAGTGGCTATGAAAGATGTTTATCCTCTGCTGCTGAGTTCTATGAAAAATCCAAGCAAGAATGTGGACGCTTCTGCAGGCAGAATAGGCATTAGCTGGGCCAGCAGCGGCGGCGAAAGCAGCGGGCTGGTAACTGTAGAAAACTATCTGGCCTGCGACGGCATCGAAAATGTTATAAAAGTGCTGGAAGATCTGGAAGATGATAAACTGGGCAAGCTGGACTTTGTGGAACTGAACGCCTGCCCTGCCGGCTGTGTAGGCGGTGTTCTCACAGTGGAAAATCCATTTATTGCAAAAACAAAGCTGAAAGCCATCCGCAAATACCTGCCGGTTTCAATGAACAATCTGCAAAACAGCATTCCTACAAATATGCTGTGGGATACCGAGCTGGAATACAACCCTGTTTTCGAACTGAAAGGCAACAGAATGGAGCGTTTCCAGAAGTATTCAGAAATGGAACAGCTGCTGGAAGAACTGCCAGGGCTGGACTGCTCTTTCTGCGGCTCGCCAAACTGCCGCACCTTTGCTGATGACGTGGTGCGCGGCTATGCAAAGAAAGAAGACTGCGTAGTGATTATGAGAAGAAAAATGGACAAAATCAAATCCGCACTGGAATAGGAGAAGAAAATGACATTTTTTGAATTTTGTGAAAAATATAATCTGGAACTTATCTCAAAGGGTGAGGACAGAGAAATAGAAGGCGGTTTTGCAGGTGATCTGCACAGCTGGGCAATGGCAAACGCCCACGAAAACTTTGCCTGGTTTACAATTATGGGCAATATAAACACAGTTGCTGTGGCATCTCTCAACGATGTTGCAGGTGTTGTGCTGTGTCAGAACAGCCCTATGAATCAGCAGGCGTTGGAAAAAGCCCAGGAAGAGGGCATCAATCTGGCAAAAACAAAACTGCCGATTTTTGATATAGCCGCAATGCTGTATAATGAGATTGGGAAATAATCTAAAACGCACAATCTGTATTTTCACATGTTTCGCACAAGTAAAGGACACATACTTTGTTCGTTTAAACGACAAAAGTAGTACTCTGTCATTCCAAGCGAGTGAAACGAGCCGAGGAATCTCACCACCACAAAATCAGAGTTCTGTCATTCTGAACACCGAAGGTGTGAAGAATCTATGCTCTTATGCAAACACAAATTCCTTTTTTACGCTGCGCTGGCGTTACTTTTGGCGCAAAAGTAACCAAAACGTGGGGCGTTACGTATCGCCCCACACCCCTAGCGTCGCACAAGTGTGGAATGCTACGTCTGCTACAAATCACGGAATTCTCCCCTCGCTCATTACATTCACTCGCCAAAGAATTCTGTCGTGATTTTCGTAAAAATATCTTAACCTGCTGCGCCCTTAAGATATTTTTACTCTCCGCAGACTACGCTATTTATATTCGGGGCAAAGCCCCGAACCCCAGCAATTTCGCAAAGGCGGCTTTGCCATCATTGCGAAATTGGGGCGCTGTGCGCTGGGGCGGATAATATCCGCCAAGGATTAATTACTATTTTTCAGAAAGGAGCCATAATGTTATACGATTTACATATTCATTCCTGTTTATCCCCTTGTGGCGATGACGAAATGACACCGAACAATATCTGCGGTATGGCTCATCTGGCAGGGTTGGAGGTAATAGCCGTTACCGACCACAACGCTGCGGCAAATCTGCCTGCTGTAAAAAAAGTGGCAGATGCCTTTGGAATAATGCTGATTCCCGGCATAGAAATGTGTACTGCCGAAGATATTCACCTGCTGTGCTATTTTGAAACTGTGGAAAAATGCCTTGAATTTGAAAAAGTAGTGCTGGACAGCCTGCCGCCGATAAAAAACAAAAAGGCGATTTACGGCAATCAGTTTATCCGTGACGAAAACGACGAAATCATTGGCGAATACGAACCGCTGCTGATTATCGGTTCGTCCTACAGTCTGTGGGACGCGGTAAATCTGTGCCACGAAATGGACGGTGTGGCCGTTTATGCCCACATTGATAAAAACAGCTTTTCTGCATTGAGCGTGCTGGGTATGCTACCGCCGGAAATAAACATTGACGGTGTGGAAATATATGACCTGGCCAACCGACCAAAGCTGATAGCCCAAGGGCTGATTACAGCCGAAACACCATTTATGTCCAACTCTGATGCCCACTATCTTGAATACATCGGAGAAAGAGAAGAGCATCTTTCAAAAGACCATCCGCTGTGGGAAATGGTAAAAAAACTGCATTATAAAAAATTACAGGCAGAGTAAACAAGGGTTTACTTTGCCTTTTTATATATACTTTTTTTACACATAGTGGGCTGATACCTGAATCAGCCACAAATAACAGGGAGGCACTATGAAAAATATAGAAATTGCAAAAAAATACCAGGATTATATGATAGAAAAACGAAGATACTTTCACGAAAACCCTGAGATGACCGGCAAGGAATACAAAACAATTGAATATCTGTCTGCCGAGTTGACTGCATTGGGTATAGAACACGTTGTTATAGATAACGGCGGTATTCTGGCCACAATAAAAGGCGGCAAAGATGGCCGTGCAGTTTTGCTGCGCGCCGATGTGGACGGCCTGCCGGTGCAGGAAACACCAGATAATCTGAAACCGGGTATGAGAACCTGCATATCCAAAAATCCGGGTGTGATGCACGCCTGCGGCCACGACGGCCATATGGCTATGTTGCTGGGTGCAGCAAAAATACTGCTGGATAAAAAAGACGAAATCGCAGGCACAGTTTACCTTTGTTTTGAAAGAGGTGAAGAAGCCAGCGGCAATGTGGAATACATCTTCCCTTATATTGAAAAGAACAATATTCAGATAGATACAGTTTACGGCACACATCTGCTGGCAACTGCCCCAAGCGGATACCTGGCTATCAATGACGGCGGTATGATGGCAGGCGCAATGGGATTTAACATCACTATCGAAGGCGCAGGCGGCCACGGCAGCCGACCAGACCAGGCCAACAGCCCTATTGACTGTTTTGTGGCCATCTATCAGCGACTGCAGGCGCTGAGACTGACAAAGGTGGACCCTTTCAAGACCTGCACATATTCTGTAGGTATACTGCAAAGCGGCAACCAGGGAAATGTTATACCGCAGACCCTTACTTTTGGCGGCACAATGAGAACCTTTGACCGCGACGGTGTGGGAGTGACATTCTATAATGAACTGAAAAAGGCTGTGGACGGCATATGCGCCGCCTACGACTGCAAAGCCACCTACAACAGCTACGGTATGCCGGGATATGCAGTGGTAAACGATGAAGAAATGGCACAGTGGGCCAGAAAAGTGTTGGCTGAAGAACTGGGCAGTGAAAATGTGGGCCAGTGGGAACCTTGGATGGCCAGCGAAAGCTATAACCAGTATCTGCAGCAGTGGCCAGGTGTATTTGTATTCCTTGGTATACAGAATGAAGAAAAAGGCATAGGCGCCGCCCATCACAACCAGGAGTTTGACATTGATGAAGATGTGCTGTACAAAGGTGCCGCTGCCGCCGCCACATATGCAATTGAATATCTGAAAGATGCTTCACTTAAAGGCGGCAGAAAGATGACATATAAACAGTATCTTGAAAAAGTGGCCAACTATAAACTGCTGGCAAAACATTATGGAGAATAGCAGTCATCATCCTTGGCCATAACTGTCAAACAAAATAAAAGCCACCCAAAAGGGCGACACATAAAAATAATCAACCAGGCACAGCGAAAATGCTGCGCCTGGTTTTGTATGATTTAATTTTTAATAAAATGAATATTGTTCGACAAATTGGGGTTTTTCTAACTGGTTGATAAATTAAAATTCACAATCAAATTCTTTTATTTCGATATAATCTGCTTAAAGGTTGTTTGCAATATTCTTTTCTTCGTTTAAAAGGCCATACATCGCTCTGTCATTGTTCCAGATTATATTATTTTTTAAAGCTATTGCATAATCATTAAATTGTTCTTTTCTGCTTCTGTAAATTGAATTATAAATAGTAATTTGTTTTCCATTTTCCATAGCTCTG